>DATHIZ010000101.1:0-2441 GCA_035316385.1 Bryobacteraceae bacterium
CCGCGTTGCCCCCCGCATCGTTGCAAACGGCATTAAAGGTGGGGTCCGTAATGCCGAAGGCAAACCGCTCCGATAAGCGCGTCTGCTTCAGGTCGATACCGATCTTGATGTTGTGATGACCGTGAGTCATGGAAAGGTCGCTGCGCAACCCGTAATTTAAAAGCCGGCGATCCTGGCCTTGTGTGGAAGGCGAATCGGCCAGCTGGTCGCGGCTGGCGTAGTAGTTGAACTGGTCTTTGCGGATATATGGGTTCACGGTCAGCAGCGAATGGGCATTGAAGACGTGCTGGTATCCCGGCGCGATATTGAAGGTGAGCACGCGTTGCCTTTGATCCTGGGCTAGCTGGTCATAGTTGTTGGGAACTTGAATCCAGTTGCGAGCCGCGAACAAGTTCAGGTGAAAGATGTTGGTGGGCGTCGGCTGGAAATCAAACCGGTCGAATATTGTTTCGTTGTTGCCTATATCGTGAAAAGGCATAAATTCGGGAGCATCCAGGAAGCGGCCGCTGCGCGTACCATCCAAGGCCAGGAAGTTGCCCGCTTTCTCATTGCCGAAGCCGTAGGAGACATCGCCGCCCACGGAACCAAAAGAGCCATAGTAAGTTTCTACACTCCCGAACGGCCGCATGGAGCCCAGGCCGGACCGCGTGGTGATTTGATCTATCAGGCTTGACTTGTCGCCAAACTCGGCATCAGGCGCGCCGGTGATCATTTGCATGCTTTGTATGGCGCTGGTCGGAAGCTGGGTGGAAAAGACCTTGCTTTGCTGATCGCTAATCGGCTGCCCGTCCACGACAAAGGTCACCTGCGCGTGGTCCCCCATGGGATGGAACGATCCGTCGGCATCGGCCGCAACGCCCCCGGTGCTATAGGTAATTGCCTGGCTCAAACCGCCACCTGGATCGAAGAACGGTAATTTTGAAAGTTGATTCCGGTCCGCGTCTACGTGCGCGGACGCATTCAAATCCACCATGTCGGAACCTTCGGCTTCTACGGTCACGCTTGTGGCGCCCGTCGTCAGCGCCAGTTGGGCGTCTACTTTCATCGGTAGAGAAGACCGGATGGAAACGTCCCGGTTGAACTGCGCAAACCCAGCCATGTTTATCTGCAGATGATAGGCATGGGGCGGTATGTTCACCAGGCGAAAGCCGCCGGTGGAGTTCGTGGAAACGGTTTGCGTATAGCCGCTGATCGGGTTACGAACGGTCACTGACGCTCCGGCGACGCTGGCTCCGGACGGGTCGGTCACGGTCCCTTCTATCGTCCCCGCGTTTCCCAGCGACTGGGCGCGGATAGCAGGAATCCAGTACGGCGTTAGCGTAAGCGCGAATAAAAAGCCAAAGCAGCGAGCGAACCTGGTGAACAAAAGATCTCCCTGTAGAAAGTCGCCCGCTCGAAGTGAGCCGGATAGACTTCTCCATATTTGAACAGAGAGTGTTTCAGGATTCAGAATGAAGGGGCTTTGACTGGCGGCAAACGGGCCGGAAAAGCAGCCGTGCGGTCAGCCGGCGCTACCAGCTAAGAACATCGTGAACATTCTTCGCCTGCCGTTTGCTGACGATGAATTCCTGGCCGTTGTTGAGCGTCACCAACCAGCGCTGACTGGTGAGAACGCTCATCTTGCGAATCTGCTCCACGTTCACCAGGCTGTTGCGGTGAATTCTGCGGAACGTAGTGTTTTGCAGGCGCTGCTCGATGGTTCGCAGATTCTGCGTCGCGGTGTAACGCTGCTTGGCGGTGATAATCCAAGTCACGTCCCCCTCCGCCTGGAAGGCCAGCACCTCGTGGGGATTCAGGAGGAAATACTCTTCGCCCAGCTTGCCTATGATCTTGCGAACTTTGCGGCCGTCTTTGGCTGTGGGCGCGGCCACTTCCTGTAGTTGCGCCAGGTTCTCGGCCACGCGCTGCGGACTCCGCGCAAGCACCCTGGCGCGCTCCACTGCCTGGATTAGCCGCTCCTGGCGAATCGGCTTGAGTAGGTAGTCCATCGCTCCTGCCTCGAACGCGCGAATAGCATGATTGTCGTAGGCAGTAACCACCACAACCACCGGAATGTATCCTCCCTGCAGGCAATCCAAGACCTCAAAGCCGCTCATGATCGGCATCTGAATGTCGAGGAATACAACTTCCGGCTTTAACGAAGAGATCTTAACCAGGGCCGTTTTGCCGTTATCCGCCTCGCCAACGACGTCTATGGAACCGAGCGCTTCGAGTTCTTCGCGCAGGATTTTCCGGGCAATTGGTTCGTCGTCTACGATGAGTGCACGCATGAAAGGACTACGCTACTTATATACAGGGTTATACAGGCCAATCGCGACCTTTAGTCGACAACCGGGCTGTTGTTTGAGGCAGCCAGTTGATTTTGGCCGGTGAGCGGATTACACCGCAAGCTCCAATCTGCTGTCGCACAGGCGCGTATGCGGCTTGCTTGGTATCAGGAA
>DATHIZ010000102.1:0-2762 GCA_035316385.1 Bryobacteraceae bacterium
GGACACTGCGCCGGGTACGTTCGAAAAGCGCCACGCCGAGTTCGGCTTCGAGCGCCTGGATTTGCGCGCTTAAGGCCGGCTGCGAAATGTGCAGCTTGCGGGACGCGTTAATGAAGCTGAGCGCCTCGGCCACGGCGAGAAATGAGCGTAAATGTTTTATTTCCACTCGTGAAGCCCCGTCTCAAAAGTCTAACTTGCGTGCCGCCCCGCGCGTATCCTTATGCGCCGTTAATCCGTCGGATATACTTAGGGGTTTGTAGGGTCCGGGGGATATTACATGCGCCTGTCCGAAGGAAAAATCAAGCATATGAACGCCTTGTCCAACCACAAGGGCGTGATCGCCGCGGCTGCCATGGATCAGCGTGGGAGTTTGCGGAAGTCCATCGCTTCCGCCAAGGGCGTCCCGCAAGAGCAGGTGACGGACGACATGATGGCCGAGTTCAAGGTGGTGGTTTCAAAAGTATTGACCCCACACGCCAGCGCTATTCTGCTGGATCCTGAATTCGGAATCCCGGCCGCCAAGGCGCGTTCCAGCAACGCGGGCCTGCTGCTGGCTTACGAAGAGAGCGGCTACGACAACACCAAGCCGGGCCGGTTGCCTGACCTTCTTCCGCATGTTTCGGTAAAGCGCATTAAGGAAATGGGCGCGGACGCGGTAAAGATTTTGATCTACTACACGCCCTTCGATAAGCCCGATGTGAACGATATCAAACACGCATTCGTGGAGCGCATCGGCGCCGAATGTGAGTTTTATGAAATTCCTTTCTTCCTTGAAATGGTAGGTTACGATGCAGCTGGCGGTGACGAGAAAGGTTTTGAATTCGCAAAGAAAAAGCCCGAGGTAGTCCTTGGCTACATGGAGGAGTTCGGCAAACCGCAATATCAAGTGGATATGCTGAAAGTGGAAGTGCCCGTAAATAACGAGTTCGTGGAAGGCAGCAGTATTTTTAAAGGTCAGGCGGCGCAAACTCGCAAGCAAGCTCTGGAACTCTACCGCAAAGCTGCGGAGGTCGCCAAAAAGCCGTTCATCTATCTCAGCGCAGGTGTTGGCAACGCGCAGTTTGTGGAATCGTTGAGCTTGGCCGCGGAAGCCGGTACGGATTACTCGGGCGTTCTTTGCGGACGCGCTACCTGGAAAGAAGGCATTCCGGTGTATGCGAAGCAGGGTGTGAAGGCCTTGGAAGATTGGATGTCCGATCAGGGCGTGAAGAATATTGAGGCTGTCAACGCGGCGATCCAATCCGCCAAGCCGTGGCAACTGAAGGCGGGCGTGGCAATGACCACGGCACGCTAATTTGATTGTGTACTAAGTCTGAATGATTTTTGCTTCCATCGCTGAAGCGATTGAGGATTTCCGCCAAGGCAAAATCGTTGTCATTGTAGACGACGAAGACCGCGAGAATGAGGGCGACCTCACCATTGCGGCCGAGAAAACCACACCGGAAGTCATTAATTTCATGGCAACGCACGGGCGCGGGTTAATCTGCCTGGCGCTCGATCCGGAAACCTGCGAGCGGCTCGATTTGCAGCTGATGTCGCCCGTCAACACGGCTCGTTTCGGCACCGCTTTTTGCGAAGCCATCGACGCCGCGGAAGGGGTGACCACCGGCATTTCCGCGTATGACCGCGCGCACACCATACGAATTGCCATGGATCCGAAAACGCGCCCGCAAGATCTGGCCCGGCCCGGCCACGTGTTTCCCTTGCGCGCCCGTCCTGGCGGAGTCTTGGTACGTTCCGGTCAGACTGAGGCGGCGGTGGATTTAGCACGCTTGGCGGGACTCGCTCCGGGCGGCGTCATTTGCGAAATCATGAATGAAGACGGCACAATGTCGCGCGTGCCGCAGTTGGTGGAGTTCTGCCAGCGTTTCGATCTCAAAATGATTTCGGTGGCCGACCTCATCCGCTACCGTATCCAAACGGAACGCTCCGTCAAGCGGGATGCCAGCGGCACGATTCGCACGCCATATGGGGATTTCTCCACGCTCCGGTACGTAAGCGGCGTGAATGGAGAAGCGCACCTGGCGCTGGTGCGCGGCGACATCGCCGGGAAGGACGATGTTCTGGTGCGCGTGCATGCCCACTGCGTCTATGGCGACGTGTTCGATTCGCTCGATTGCGATTGCCATCGCCTGGTTCCTGCCGCGCTGGAAGCAATTGCCGAAGCAGGCTGCGGAGTATTCATTTACTTGCACCAGACTGGACCTGGACTGCAGGCGGCTTGGCGCGAAGGGCAGCATGAACTCATCGGCCATGGACGGAATCAATCGAGTTTCATTCCCTCGGATGGGCATCAGCCGTTGCAGTATGAAGCGGGCCTAGGCGCGCAAATACTTTCCGACCTTGGCCTGAGCAGCATTCTGCTCTTGACGAATCATCCGCGTAAAGTCGTGGGCCTGGAAGGATTCGGCATCCAGATAACCGCGCAGGTGCCGTTCGCGGTTCACCGGTAGGCGCGGCGTGTCCTCCTTTCAAATACCGCGCTTTTACCCGATTCTGGATACAACCGTTCTGGCCGCCCGGAATTGGGAGGCAGTCACTGCCGGCCAGTGCTTGCTCGCCGCGGGTGTGAAAATCCTCCAATACCGCCATAAGGACGATTGGACTCAAGTGAATTTTGACGAGGCCAGTCAGCTGGCCGCGCTTTGCGAGAAAGCAGGCGTGCTGTTTGTCGTCAACGATCGCGCCGATTTTGCGCAATTGCTGAAAGCGGCGCTGCATTTAGGTCAGAATGATTTATCGCCAGCGGCCGCGCGGCTGGT
>DATHIZ010000103.1:0-9849 GCA_035316385.1 Bryobacteraceae bacterium
AGGCGGCTGGCCGGAGCGCGTGCTGACGATGCAGCGCAATTGGATCGGCCGGTCTGAAGGCGCGGAGGTCGATTTTAAGCTGGAGAGCGGTGACGGAACGCTGCGTGTCTTCACCACCCGCATCGATACCATCTACGGCGCAACCTGCCTGATCGTGGCTCCGCAGCATCCGCTGGTTGGGACCTTGGTGACCGACGCCGATGAGCGGATGAAGGTGAAGGAGATGATCGATTCGGCAGCGCGTCAGGACCCGGGCGATCTGGTGAAGACCGGGCTTCCCACGGGCAAGTTCGCCATACATCCGTTCAATGGCGCGAAGGTGCCGGTTTGGATCGGCAACTTTGTGCTGATGGGTTATGGCACAGGCGCGATTATGGCGGTGCCGGCGCACGATGAGCGCGACTTCGAGTTTTGCCGGATGTACGGCATTCCGGTGGTTCCTGTGGTGCGCGCCGCGGACGCTCCGCTGGCCAATGGCGCGGCTATGACCGCGCCGTTTATCGAATATGGGGTAACGGAGAACTCGGGCCAGTGGTCGGGCTTGCCCACCGCCGAAGCGCGCCAGCGGATGGCCGCCTTTGCGGAGCAAAACGGCTTTGGCGCGGCCGCTATTACGTTTCGTATTAAAGACTGGGGCATCTCCCGGCAGCGCTATTGGGGTACGCCGATTCCGATGATCCACTGCGCGCAGTGCGGCATTGTACCGGTTCCGGAAGCGGATTTGCCGGTGGTGCTGCCGCTGGACGTGAAGATTACCGGCAAAGGTAAATCCCCTCTGGAGGCGGTGGAATCCTTCATCAACGTGGAGTGTCCGCAGTGCGGCGGCGCGGCCCGGCGCGAGAGCGACACCATGGACACGTTTGTGGATTCTTCCTGGTATTTCTACCGCTACTGCGACCCGCATAACAGCGACGCGCCGTTTGAGTCGAAAGTGGTTGCCGAGTGGTTCCCGATCAACCAGTACATCGGGGGCGTGACGCACGCGATTCTGCACCTGATTTATTCGCGCTTCTGGACGAAAGTGATGCGCGATCTGGGCCTGATCGCCAATGCGGAACCGGCGAAGAATCTGTTCACGCAGGGCATGGTGCTGAAGGGCGGCAGCGCGATGTCGAAATCGAGGGGCAACGTCGTGGATCCGGATGAAATGGTGGAAAAGTACGGTGCCGATACGTGCCGTCTTTATACGCTGTTCGCCGCGCCTCCGGAGCGCGACATGGAGTGGAACGAATCGAGCGTCGAAGGGCAGTCCCGCTTCCTAGGCCGGGTCTATCGCTTTGTGACGCGGAATGCCGGCCGGGCTCGCGCGGGGGAGGCAAACGACGCCGACCGCCAGGCGCTGCGCAAGCTGCATCAGACTGTCCGTAAGATTACGGGTGATTTCGATAGCCGCTGGCATTTCAATACCTCGATTGCGTCACTGATGGAGCTGGTGAATGAGCTCTATCAACTGGAAGCAAACTTGTCGGCCTCGAGCGCGGAAATCTGCCGGACGGTCACGTTGTTGCTTGCGCCCTTTGCGCCGTATACCGCGCAGGAGCTGTGGACGGAGTTAGGGAATGTAGGTCCAGTATTCCGCCAGCCGTGGCCGGATTTTGACCCCGAACTGGCCAAGGAAGACCTGGCTGAGATTCCGGTGCAGGTGAACGGGAAGCTGCGCGGTCATCTGCGAGTTGCCTTCGGTACCGGAAGGGAAGAGTTGGAACGCCTGGCGGCAGCGCATGAAAAAGTGAAGCCGTTTTTGGAAGGCAAACACATTGTCAAGGTGGTGGTGGTGCCGGACCGATTGGCTAATTTTGTCGTGAAGTGAGTTCAAGCGGCGGGGTCCCCATACGCTTTGCCTGCTTCCTGCCGATAGGATTATTGAGCCGGCGAAAATTTAAAAGCCCGAGTCCCTCAGGGCGAGGGAGTATCCTGGGATTAACCTGTTCTAAGCTAGTAGTAAAGGCGGGAAGTTGGACTCAGACAGTGCAATCTGGGCAGATTCGTTGGCCAAGGTTTACCGCTCCGGTGGCACCGAAGTGGTCGTTTTCGATGGCCTCATGCTAGATGTGCGCCGGGGCGAACGTCTGGCGATAATCGGCGAATCCGGAGCCGGAAAGTCGACTTTGCTGCATTTGCTGGGCGGTTTGGACCGGCCTTCGCGCGGGAAGATCTTTTTCAGGGGACGCGACATCGTCGCGCTGGGCGAGCAGGAACTGGCTGATTTTCGAAATCGTCAAGTTGGGTTCGTTTGGCAAAACCCCTCTTTGCTGCCTGATTTCAGTGCTTTAGAGAACGTGATGATGCCGCTGATGATCCGCGGCGTAGAGCCAGCCGAGGCAAGCGCCGCTGCGCGGGAGCGACTGACGGAAGTGGGCCTGCTGGCCCGAGCGTTGCATCGCGCGGGCGAATTGAGCGGTGGAGAGCAACAGAGGGTGGTATTGGCTCGCGCCCTGGCAGCGGGCCCGAGTGTACTGCTGGCCGACGAACCAACCGGCAGTTTGGATTTCAAAACGAGCGGCATGATTATGGGATTGCTGGACGATCTGCATGCCGCGCATGGTTTGACTTCTGTTTTCGTAACGCACAACTACTCCTTTGCCGCGCACTGCGACCGAGTTTTACAGTTGAGAAAAGGCCAATTGCATTCCGTTTCGACGCGGGAATTGCAGGAGGCCGGAGTTGTACTGGACGCAACCCGTCTGGACGGTGGGACCTATGTTTGAACGATATACCGAGAAAGCACGCCGCGTAATCTTCTTTGCAAGGTACGAGGCGAGCCAGTTCGGAAGTCCTTACATTGAGACCGAACATCTTTTGTTGGGCCTTCTTCGCGAGGATAAAGCGCTGGCGAATCGTTTTTTGCGGTCGCATGCCGCAATAGAATCGATTCGCAAGCAGATTGAGGCACATACGACCGTGCGCGAGAAGGTATCGACTTCGGTCGATCTACCTTTGAGCCATGAGTGCAAGCGCGTGCTGGCTTACGGCGCCGAAGAGGCGGAGCGGCTTAGCCATAAGCATATTGGGACGGAGCATCTCTTGCTGGGGCTACTGCGTGAAGAGAAAAGCTTCGCGGCGGAGATTCTGCACGAGCGCGGGCTGAGGCTTTCGGCGGTTCGCGAGGAGATTTCGCGTTCGGCTTCGGAGAAAACCACCACGCGGCCCAAGGAAAGTTCTCTGCTGGCGGAGTTCAGCCGGGACCTGACGCAGGCGGCGGTGGATGGCATGTTGGACCCGTTGATCGGGCGCGATACAGAGCTCGACCGCGTGATCCAGATTCTGTGCCGGCGCACGAAAAACAACCCGGTGCTGATCGGGGAGCCGGGCGTCGGAAAGACGGCGATTGTCGAAGGTTTGGCGCAGCGGATTTCCGATGGAGACGTGCCGTCGTTCCTTTCCGACAAGCGCATTTTGGCTCTTGACCTGTCGCTGATTGTGGCCGGGACGAAATACCGCGGCCAGTTCGAAGAGCGGCTGAAAACCATCATGAAAGAGTTGATGGAGAATCAGAACGCGATCATTTTTATCGACGAGTTGCATACGCTGGTGGGTGCAGGTTCGGCGGAAGGCTCGCTGGACGCAGCCAATATTCTGAAGCCGGCTTTATCGCGAGGCGAAATTCAGTGCATTGGCGCCACGACGCCGGCCGAATACCGCAAATCAATCGAAAAAGACCGTTCCCTGGAGCGCCGTTTTCAAGCGGTCAAAGTTCCGCCTCCGAACGAGACTGATGCGATACGCATTCTGTTCGGCATTAAGGAGCGCTACGAGAAGTTCCACGCGGTGGCGTACACGGACGACGCGATTGAATCGTCGGTGTATGCGTCCACGCGGTTCATTCCAGACCGTTTTCTGCCGGACAAGGCAATCGATTTGATTGACGAAGCGGGCGCGCGGGTGAAACTCCGCCAGACCACTTTGCCGAGTGAAGTTTCCGATATTCAGAAACGCATCAAGTTCATAGTTCACCGGATGGAGAATGCCATCGCGAACCATGAGTTCGAGAAGGCGCGTTTCTATTCGGATGAAGAGCGCAAAGAACGCGAGAACCTGCGGCAGCTCCGCGAGAAATACAACCTCGACGACACGTCTACCGGCGTTGTCACTAAAGACGATATTGAAGACGTAGTGGCGCGCTGGACAGGCGTACCCATGACGGCGATCAAAGAAGAAGAAATCAGCAAGCTGCTGCGCATTGAGGAAGAGTTACACAAGCGCATCATCAGCCAGGAGAAAGCCCTGGGAGCGTTATCGCGCGCTATCCGGCGTTCGCGGGCGGGCCTGAAATCGCCTAAACGTCCATCCGGCTCATTTCTCTTCCTGGGGCCGACTGGTGTTGGTAAGACCGAGGTTGCCCGGGCGCTTGCCGAGTTCCTTTTCGGCAGCGAGAAGGCTCTGATCCGGTTCGATATGTCGGAGTTCATGGAAAAGCATTCCATCTCCAAGCTGATCGGTTCGCCTCCCGGCTACGTGGGCTACGAGGAGGGCGGCCAACTGACCGAACGTGTCAAGCGCGCGCCTTACTCGATCATCCTGCTGGACGAGATTGAGAAAGCGCATCCGGATATTTACAATATTCTGCTGCAGGTGTTTGAAGACGGCCAGTTGACCGATGGACTGGGCAACATGGTCGATTTCAAGAACACCATCATCATCATGACGTCGAACCTTGGCGCCCGCTTCCTGGACAAGCGCGGCCAGATCGGGTTCTCTGGAGTCGCTGAAACGGGCATACCCCAGAAGATTGAAGACCAGGTGATGAGCGAAGTGAAGCGGGCGTTCAATCCGGAGTTTCTAAACCGTCTCGACGAAGTGATCCTGTTTACCTCGCTGGTGGATGAAGATCTGATCCAGATTATCGATCTTATGGTCGAGCAGATTAACGTCAACCTGGCTACCAAACAACTCAAAATTAAACTTGGGCCCGCGGCGGCAAAGTACATTCTGGATAAGACCTGCGGGGATCGCAGCTACGGCGCCAGACCGTTGCGGCGCGCGTTGCAAAAATATATTGAGGACCCGCTTTCAGAGGCGCTGATTCAAGGCAGTCTTCCGCGTCCTTCGGAGCTTGAGATTTACCTGGGTGAGAACGGCATCTACTGCAGGCAGTTGGGTGATCTGGAGGGTCAGCCGGTAGCGGCTGGCGACGTGGAGACTCTGCCGGCGCCGGGCACTCCGCTGTACTTGTTCTAGGTTTTAAGCGGCGGGCGGGGCTGCGGTCTCGCCCTCGCGCTTATTTAGGAACCTCAAACTGGTCGGTCCGGGTACTCAGGCGATCGTTACGCCGGACTTCGACGTAAATGTTCCATTGTCCCGTTTCGGGGAATTCCGGCTTGGCGACATATACGCCCGGGCTGATGGCGGACGCGCGGAATACCTTTGTCTGCTTGTGCTCCGGGGTTTCAATCTGTAAAGTGACTTGCGCCTGCTCTACCGGCTTCCGCCGAGCGTCGGTAACGTTGATTTGAACCGGAACCGGAACGCCGGTTTGTAGTACGGCCGTTGGCTCGAAGCGGATGGTAAAGTTTGCTTCCTGCTCGGCAGGCATCAGGAGACCGGCGGTCAACAGCAGAAGGAGGGCGATTTTCACGTCCTAATTCTAGCGCCTGAGCGGGCGGAGTGCATGACGGCCATGACCTTAGGCTATAGACTGAAGTAAGGATTGCAAAGTGGGGGCGTAGCTCAGTCGGATAGAGCATCAGCCTTCTAAGCTGAGGGTCACAGGTTCGATCCCTGTCGCCCCTACCACTTAAGTCTTTTAGAATTAGTTATTTGGTGCCAGTTTTGTTAGCTTTGGGGTCGTAAAAGCTAACACCTCGTTTGGCAGCTGCATTAGCGCTTATGGGGGACCGCCCCACGTAAAATTCAGAATAGATTCCCGGCCACTTGATCCGCCACGCTGCGAGTCCTCTCGCGAAGCTCATCATCCACCACCCAGGCTCTGTCGTTCGTGCTGATCTGTACGACGAAGATGCGATCTCGCATGCGGCCCGCTACTTGCTCCGTGCGCTGCCCGTTCTTAGCGTCCAGGCTGCACGCCAGCGCTTCATTGCCCACTGCATTCACTGCCACAGGCTTGGCGGTGCATTTCGCCGTAGCAAGACCCAAGTCACCCCCGGCTCTGCCCTTTGTCCGGACATCTATGCGCAGCTGCCGAGCGGCAGGGCCCGCCTTGCTGGTGAAATCGCAGATCATGTCCACCTTATGGTCCGGGTCCGGATGAGTGACCACCAGGCCAACTGCGCTATCTAACACACCTGCGGCGGACGCTTGGTTGAACCACGGGCAGCTTTCCTGCGCGTGGCACAGCGACGGCAGTAGGAACGCAATCGCAGGTAGGACAAACGGTAGTTTTCGCATCGCTTGGAATCTCTATGGCGCGCCGGGACCGCCTGATGGCGATCCTGCCGCGGATGCAACCGGCACTCCCACCGACGTTGTCTGCGGCTTCAGATCCGTGTGTACGTGCCAAGGAATGCTTTCCTCGGAAATTTCAGGATGCCTGCGCAGGAAGTCCGCCGAATAAGTGGGTGCTCCGGGATCGTTCTTCTTGGTCGCGAATTGCGCGGACTGTTCGGCGGCTTTTTCGGGCATTCCCAGCCGGCGATAAAGGATGGCCAAATTATAGTGCGCGGCGACGTCATCCGGATCAATCGCCTGCAAAGCTTCAAACTGTTCCCGGGCTTCCGGGTACCTGTGCGCGCGGTAGAAGGTGCTTCCCATTTCGCGTCGTGCATCACGCGACTGCGGGAACTTGTCCACAACCTTCTTCAAGTTGGCTATTTCTACTTCGGTGTTTCCTCCGCGCCTCTCTACTAACGCCAGATAGAAGAGGGCGCGCGGATTGTCGGGCTTGAGAGCGAGTGATTTCTCCAGGCCGTTACGAGCCGAGGCGTATTTTTCCCACAAGATATTCGTCAGGCCGATGTTGGTGTAGCCATCCGCGTAATCGGGGCGCAGCTTGATGACTTCGCTGAATGCCTGCATGGCCTCGGCATATTGGAATTGGTCCAGATAGGCAATACCCAGGTTGTTCCAGCGCATCCAATCCGGATTATCCTGATGGTCCGGAGCAGCCGCGGGGTTGTCGCCCAGAGCCAGGGTGCGGGTACGCGTGCTGATTTCGACGATGGGATAGGCGGGATGATCCTTCCCGAGGACATTGTTTAAATAGCTCTGCCGTAGATGACGATAGTTGACTCGCGCGGTAATCGTAATGGGACCCTTGGCCGTGGGAGGGATACGGAATTCGTAACGAATCAGGGTAGAGCGGCCTGCCGGTACGGTGTTGTCGTAAGCCACCGAGTGGATGGTCCAAACCATGTGATTGTCCACAAAATCGCCGTTCACATTCACAGGACGGTTCGTGAAGCTGTGCGCCCGGCGGTCGAGTTCACCGTCCGGCTCAATGAAGCCGCTATGGTAAATCTCGGTCCCGTCGCCTTGCTTGGCCACAAATTCGACCCATGCCTCATACAGATCGCGCAGTTCGGGAATCAGGGAATGGCCGATGTTTTTGTTCTGTATGACCACCATGGTCTGCACGATGTCGTTCGCCGCAAGCTGGAAAGCCTTTGAGCCAAGCGGAGCGACCATCTCGCCGGCGTTCTGTTTCTTAATTGCGAAGAGATCCACATTCAGGTAGTTGCCTGCTTTGAGGAAATCGATGGTCTTCTGTAATTGCTCAGTGAAGCCATAGTAGAACGGCACGGCGGTATTGCCGGCCGGCCAACTGTGCGTGGCGAAAGTGCCATTCTTTGCGCCATACTCCACCACCGTTTCCGGCAGCGGCGCGCGTTTCATGTGGCAGCCCTGGCAGGTAGCGAAATCTCCGGTGTAAAACGTCAGCGGGTTGCGCTGGGAGAATTTTGAGTTCTGCCATTCGTCGTAAACCGTGAAGGAGCGAAGGAATTTGTACTCGTTCAACGGACTCGGCAGGTTGGCCTTGTGACAGGAGGCGCAAAACTCCGGGGTCCGGTAGAAGTCCTTCATCACGGCCTTGGAGTGGCGCTCCGGATGCTTCATGATCTGGTCATACGGTACTTCGCCGGCGATGCGGTTTCCGCTTTCGTCCACCATCACGGCCGGGACACCCATCACAAAGCCGCCGTTCCCCTCCGTGGATTTCAGTTTCTGGATCGAGTGGCAAGTGGTGCACGTAAGGCCGTCCGCATCGAACTTGCGGTCGACTTGCGAATCCTGCGTCATGGCTCCGGTTAGAACGCCGATCGGATTGTGACAGCTTTCGCAGTGCCGCATGAACTCGATGCCTTTTGTCCGGAGCAGGATGTTTACACTGGTGCGGTAGAACGGCGTGCGAAAGGAATTGGAATGCAGCGCCTGACGCCACTCGTTCAACGCCTGCTGATGACAGTGGCCGCAATATTTGACGGTTGGGAAGGCTCCCGCCTGAACAAAATCATCGCCTTCGACCGATGCGTTACCGGGCAGCGCCCATTTGTCTTTTCCGAAACGGAAGTTGTAGGTCTCGCGAATTTTGTCGGCGTATTCCTTACGAGCGCTAGCAGCATCCGCAATTGCCTGATCGATTGCACTGTGACCTGGCGGCTGCGCTTGCCCTCTGCCTGGCGAAATGCAGAAGCCGCCGATCAAGGCAGCTATTGCCAGCACTTCGCGCTTCGTTCGCACTTTCATAACCTTTGCCTCTAATTGCCTGACCGGTCAGCCATTTTTTGCCGGCTGGATTCTTTAGCGGCGCCGTCGTAAACGCTGGGCACCACTCCCTTGCCTTCTTCAATCGCGTAAATCCGGTCTACCGCCGAAATAGGAACCTGCTCCACAGACCCACTCGGCCAATGAATCTCCACTTTGCCCAAGCTGGTAGCGTCGCCCAAGCCAAAGTGCGGACGTTGATCATTGGAGGACTCATAGCTGCCTCCACTCATGACGTCAGCCCGCTGCCGGGATCCTCCCACAGTTACATACACAGCGGCGCCAACGGCATCGCGGGGACTCTTGGGTCCTCCGATTAACTTAAATTCCACCCAATGATTCTTATCTGCGTTCACGTTCTGTAAGAACGCTGGAACGTGATCTATGCAGCTAATCACCACATCGACTTTTCCGCGGTTGAATAAATCGCCAAACCCGGCGCCACGCCCCGGAATCACCAGCGCAAGGCCGGTACCCTCCACGGGCGGGATCATCTCAAATTTCCCGCCTTTCTGCACGTTGTGGAACAGGTAGGGGCGCTGCGCAAAAGAGGTTCCCCAATTGTGCTGATCCACTTGCGGGTACACGTGGCCATTCACGGCGAGCAGATCTTTCCATCCGTCGTTGTCGTAGTCGATGAATTCCGTGCTCCAGGTGAGAAACGGATACGTCACCTCGGCCATGCCCATCTCCGGAGTGATCTCGGTGTAATTTCCACTGCCGTCGTTGCGATAGAGCGGCTTGTAATCGTCGGAAAAGGTTCCGGCGTAGAAATCGACCAGTCCGTCGTTGCGGTAATCGCCGACCGCGAGACCCATGGATGCCGTTTCTTGCCCATCCTGATTTAAGGCAAAACCGGAATAGAAGCTGGCGTCTTCGAACGTCCCATCTCCTTTGTTGATGTAGAGATAATTCGGAGTGGAATCATCAGCCACAACCAAATCCACCTTGCCGTCGTTGTTTACGTCGACGAACACGGAAGTAAAACCGTAATAGTGGTTCTTGTCCGATACGCCGGCCTTTTCGCTGACGTCGGTGAATTTCCCGTCGCCGTCATTGTGGAACAGATGGTCGGGCTCGCCCTGCAGTCCGCGCGGACCGCACATCACAGCCACGCCCCGGTACTGGCAGTAGGAATATCCGACCCCCGATCCCGGCGCGGGCGGCAGATGGTCGGGGTCCCAGTGAATA
>DATHIZ010000104.1:0-9628 GCA_035316385.1 Bryobacteraceae bacterium
GCGTGAAGCCGTCGGCCAGCGCTCGCGCCGTCTCGGCCATCGTGTCCGTACCGTGAGTGATGACGATCCGGCTGCCGGGCGTGGCGCGGCACTGCTCCAGGATGATCTCGCGGTCGGCCTCCGTCATATCCAAGCTGTCGATCATCATCAAGGTACGCACCTCCACATCGAGCTTGCTGCGGCCGAGCAAAAGCATCTCAGGCAGGTGCGTGTCGTTAAAGAAAAGCTGCCCCGTTAATTCGTCGTATGTTTTGTCGAAGGTGCCGCCGGTGACCAGAATGCGAATACGCTGGTCACCCATGCAGGTCGTGGAAGGAGACCAGACAACGGGAGGCTGTCTCCAGTTCCGGATATTGACTGCCTTCCTGTTCGACAAGATAGAATTCCACTTTGCCATCAGCTTCGGCGGCGGCAAAGATCTTCTTCCAAGGAGAGACGCCTTCGCCGAAAAGCACGCGATACCCTTTGGCGGGAGCCCAATCTTTCAGGTGAAGCGACCGGATGCGCCCGGGATTGTTGGTAATCCAGGCAACCGGGTCGTTCCCCATCTCCACGCAGGTGCCCACATCGAACTGCAGCATAACGCTTTTATCGGTGTTTTTCGCCAGAACGTCCATCGGCTTTTCGCCGTCTATCGGCTTCCACTCCAAAGCGTGATTATGATAGCCGGAGTGCATGCCTGCCTCACTCAGCTTTTCGTTGCCCTTGTTCAGGGTTTCGGCAACTTGTTTCCAGCCGTCGATGGTGGAAACCTTTCCGGCGGAGGCCAGCACCATGTAATGTGAACCGAGGATCTTGTTCAGTTCGATCGCTTTACCGATGCCATCGCTCGAGAACGAAGCCATGCCGTTGTGCGTCGAATAGCACTTCATGTTGATGTCGTTTAGCTGCTTCCGGACCTGCTTGGCGTAATCGGGAGTCCATTCGTAGTAGGGTGAAAAGAACTCGACGCATTCGTAGCCCATTTTGGAGATTTCGTTTAATGTCGCCGGCAGGTCCTTCTTGAGTTCGCCCCGCACGGAGAAGAGCTCGAGTCCAACCGGAATACTTTTGCCTGCCCGGGCGGCAAGCGAGGTAGCCGCGGCAACGGCGAGGAAGGTTCGGCGTGAGAGGCGTTCAATGTGGCACATGCACGGACGATATCATACGAGAAGAGAGCGCCTTTCACCGGTGTGGAGCAGACAAATCGTATCACTCCGGTGTTACGCTACTTGAGGTAGCTAGTATATTCACCAGACGCGCCGCTTGATGAAGTCCGGCACTCCAAGAAAATCCGCTTCCGTGTTGCGAAGCATAGGGCATTCCGCCACACTGGCCTTGGTCAGATGCCGGGACATTGTTCTGCCCTCGCGTAAGCCTGAGTCCGCCAGGCAAGTGCCGCTTCTGTGGAAAGCGATCGGAGTAGGCATAGTTTGCGCCATTTTCGCCTTCCTTTACTCCTGGGTGAACGGATCCGTCCCGCATCGCCGCAGCGTGGTGGCCGCTCATGCAAGTCAGCTAAGGACGGTCAACCAGGCCCGGTCGACGTCGGCGACCAAGGTACCCATTCTGGTTCCGGAACGCCATAACGAACCGGAGACGGCATTCGTGCTCTCCCCGTCCCCTGACTTCCAACACATAGGACCGGTCAGTATAAAGCTCAGAGCCGTACATCCAGATCGGAAATCGTGCGACTTCACGCTCAAAATATCCAATGGACGTGAATGGAACCAACTGGAAGTAAAAGTGAACCGCCCGATACCACTGGTGAGAGGACGGAGATCCACGCAGCTTGTGGTGAAAGAGATCTTTGCAAACAGCGTCTCCGCCTACATCAGTGAAGTCCGCAAAGGCGGAGCCTGAGGTCTAATAAAAGCGAATGGCAATTGCAAATACCGCCAAGCCGGTAAGCACTCTAACCACGGCATCGCGCACCAATTACGGCGCCATGGCCATGGTGACGACGCTGTTTTTCATGTGGGGATTTTTAACCTCGCTGAACGACATCCTTATTCCCCATCTGAAAGCAATTTTCGATTTGAACTTTGCGGAAGTGCTGCTGGTGCAGTTTACTTTCTTCTCTGGCTATGTCGTATTTGCATTTCCGGCCGGGAAACTGGTGGAGCGAATCGGCTATCAGAAAACCATGGTGACCGGGCTGTTGATCATGGCGCTGGGAGCATTTTTATTTGTGCCCGCGGCCAGCGCGCCATCGTTCCCCTTCTTTCTGACCGCGCTGATTATATTGGCCGCCGGCATCACGGCATTGCAGGTTTCGGCAAACCCCTATGTCTCGGTTCTGGGTCCGCCTGAAACCGCATCCAGCCGGCTAAACCTCACGCAGGCATTCAACTCTCTTGGCACAACCATTGCCCCCAACTTTGGCAGCCTGCTGATCTTGAGCAGCGCCCCGCTGGCGATCGAAGAGATCCACCGCCTGGCGCCGGATGCGCTGCACGCCTATCGTCTGCACGAGGCGGCCACGGTAAAAGTTCCCTACATAGGATTAGCATTAGCCCTGATCGCGCTGGCGGTTGTGATCGCGTTGTTCCGGCTTCCTAAAATTGCGGAGGAGCAGGTCAGCCCCACCGATCTTCGGAAGGCGGGCAGCATCTGGAAGCGAAAGCATCTGGTGCTGGGGGCCGTCGGCATTTTCCTGTATGTGGGCGCTGAAGTGGCGATCGGCAGCTTCCTGGTCAACTATTTCGTTCTGCCTGATATAGGCGCAATGACGGTGAAGGCTGCCGGCTTGTATTTATCTTTGTACTGGATGTGCGCCATGATCGGCAGGTTCGTCGGTTCCGCCGTGCTCCAGAAAATACGAACCGGACCGCTGCTTGGGGCGACCGCCATCGCGGCCTGCCTGCTGGTCTCCACGTCTATGCTGAGTCACGGACGGATAGCGGTGTGGACCATCATCCTGGTGGGGCTCTTCAATTCAGTAATGTTTCCCAGCATCTTCACTTTGGGTATCGCTGAACTCGGCCCGCTTACCGGCGAAGGTTCGGGCCTTCTCATTGCAGCGATCGTAGGAGGAGCCATTATTCCGGAACTGGAAGGCCTGCTGGCGGACGCCATCGGTATCCACTACGCATTCATTCTTCCCGCGCTGTGCTACATCTACATTGCATTCTACGGTTTCAGGGGATCGAAGCCTGCAATAGTACGTGCTTAGTTACACCAAGATTTTCTGCGTCACGTTACCAGCCACGTCGGTCAAACGAAAATGCCTGCCTTGGAATTTGTAAGTGAGCTTGGTATGGTCGACACCCAGGCAATTTAAAACGGTTGCCTGGATATCGTGTATCGGAACCGGGTCGGAAAGCGTGTTGTAGGAAAAATCATCGGTTTCGCCCAACACCGTGCCGCGTTTAATGCCGCCGCCCGCAAACCACATGGAGAAACAGCGCGGATGATGGTCGCGGCCATAATTTGTCGGCGTTAAGTGACCCTGGCAGTAAACGGTCCGCCCGAATTCCCCGCCCCAAACCACCAGCGTGTCGTCCAGCAAACCGCGCTGCTTCAAATCAGTCACCAGCGCGGCGGAAGGTTGATCGGTACCTTTGCATTGCAGGGCCAAATCCCGAGGCAGATCGTTATGCTGATCCCAACCCCGGTGATAGAGCTGAATAAAACGCACGCCCCGCTCGGCCAGGCGCCGAGCCATCAGACAATTCGCGGCGTAAGTGCCCGGTTTTCGCGCGTCCGGTCCGTACAACTCAAACGTACTCTCCGGTTCTTTCGAAAGGTCAGTCAACTCGGGAACCGAAGACTGCATGCGATAGGCCATTTCATACTGAGCGATGCGCGCGGCAATCTCCGGATCGCCGTAGGCAGTTTCAGTAATGTGGTTGAGTTCGCTGACAGTATCTAACATAGTCCGGCGCGTCTCGGCGTCAATCCCTTCAGGATTTGCCAGAAACAACACCGGGTCGCCCGACGCGCGAAACCGCACCCCTTGAAACCGCGAAGGCAAGAAGCCGCTGGACCAAAGGCGCGTAAACAAAGGCTGGTCGCGATTCAGCGCGTTCGCCTGCGAAAGCAGCACCACGAATGCGGGAAGATTGTGGTTCTCACTTCCCAAGCCGTAGCTGACCCAGGCGCCCAGGCTGGGCCGGCCTGGCTGCGTGAAGCCGGTCTGGATGAAAGTAATCGCCGGGTCATGGTTAATGGCATCCGTATTGACCGTTTTCACAATCGTGATGTCGTCGACAATTTTCGCGGTATGCGGCAGTAACTCGCTCATCATCGTGCCGTTCTTCCCGGCGGGCGCGAACTTGAACACCGAAGGCGCCACCGGCAGTGAGTTCTGCCCCGAGGTCATGCCGGTGATGCGCTGGCCCTGGCGAACCGAATCAGGAAGCTCGGAACCCGCCATGGCGTTCAGCTTGGGCTTATGGTCGAACAGATCGATCTGGGAGGGCGCGCCCGACTGATGCAGAAAAATCACCCGCTTCGCCTTTGGGGCGAAATTCGGCATATCGGCCAAGCCGCCAAACGCAGTGGAGCCAGTGGCCAGGTCCCCGGCAAACAGGCGCGGGTTCAGCAGCGATGCCAGCGCCGCCACGCCAATGCCCCGGCTACTCCGCCCCAGTAGCTGGCGCCGTGTCAAACAGAGCTCACGTTCGCGAATCGGGTCCATATTCTTAATTCCTTGTGATTGTTTCGTCCATGTTCAGGATGGTGCTGGCCACCAGCGTCCACGCCGCAAGCTCCGCCGGATCCAACTTCGGGTCCCGCTTCGACTCACCGATCGATACGAGTTTTTCCGCCGCCGCCTTATCGGCAGTATAGTGAGTAAATTCTTTCCTGTACAGCTTACTGAGAATCTCGAATTCGCGCGCCGATGGATCGCGCTCGGTCGCCAGCCGGAAGGCGTGGCGAATGCGCTCGGTCTCATTCGCGCCCGCTTCGTTCATGTCTCGCTGCGCCAGGGCTCGCGCCGCTTCGATGTAAGTCGGATCGTTCATCAGCAGCAGCGCTTGCAATGGCGTATTCGTTGTCGTCCGGCGCGCCAGGCACTTCTCCCGGTCAGGCGCATCAAACGTATTTAATCCCGGATACGGCACGGTCCGTTTGATGAAGGTGTACATGCTGCGCCGGTATAAATCGGCTCCATGGCTCTGCGCGTACGTCTGGGCGGAGAAATCGCCGCCGAACGCCAGTTCTTCCCACAAGCCCTTGGGCTGATAAGGAAGCACGCTGGGTCCGCCAATTTTGCTATTCAGCAAGCCACTCACCTGCAGCGCGTTGTCGCGGATCATCTCGGCCGGCAAACGAAACCGCGGCCCTCTGGCCAGCAGGCGGTTCTCAGGATCCTTTTCAAACTGTTCGGGAGTGACGGTCGAAGCCTGGCGATAGACAGCCGACATGACAATCAACCGCTGCATGGCTTTCACATCCCACTTAGTCCGCACGAACTCGGTCGCCAGCCAATCCAGCAATGGCGGGTTGCTCGGCTGATCGCCCTGCGCGCCGAAATCTTCGCTGGTCTTCACGATGCCCAGGCCGAAATACGTTTGCCAGAAATGGTTCACGGCGACGCGCGCGGTCAATGGATTGGCTGGGTCTACAATCCATTTGGCAAGGGTTAGCCGGTTGCGCGGAACGCCCGTGGGCAAAGGCGGCAGCACAGCGGGCGTGCCAGGCGTCACCTGGTCTCCAGGCGTCCGGTAGTCTCCACGCTTCAATACAAACGTATCGCGCGGCTTTTCCATCTCGGACATCACCATCGTGGAAGGAATTTCGCGGTTGAGCTTGTCCAGGCTGGTATTCAGGGCAGCATAATCCGTATCGAGCTGCTTCTCTAAATCATTTGCGGCCTGCGCCAGAAAGTACTTGCGAAGCCATTTCTGTTGCTCCTCCGAGCGCCGCTCGCCAGGCAGTTGCAACACGGCGTGCAGCGGAGCCAGCTGACCCAATTGCAACACCTCATTCGCATACAGTCTGCGGCCATAGAAACGCAGATCGCTCAAGTGCCCCTTCAGCGGAGTGCCCCAGTCCTTATTCCCGATCTGCAAATCCCCTTTGTCGAAAGAAGCCGCAACCGGCTGGCTGCGGACCACCTGCGAGGCAACGCTCTGGCCGTTCACATAAATTTGTACGCCCTTCGCCTGTCCCGAACCGTCATACGCCACCGCGATATGATTCCAGGTTTCGAGTTCCGCTCCAACCTGCGTCTTAACCTCGATGCCCGAATCCGTCCCCTTGTCCCGTAGCCGCACGATTACGTCGCAATTGCGCTTCACGCAATAGTCCAGCGCAATCTCGTAGCCCGGACCGGTTTTCGGTGACTCCGCATATTTCTGAAGCACGGACATCCCGGAAGGTCCGTCCGGCTTCAGCCAGAAGGCGACGGAAAAAGGCGTTGCGGCCGCAAAACCGCCAACGTTTCCAAAAGACAAACTGGGCTCCTCATCCAGATTTGCCGCCCGGCCCGCGCGCCCGCCCACGTAGGTGACTTTCCCGTTCAACACCGTTGCCGCGGAACCGGAATGCAAACGGTCCGCCAGCGAGTCGTCAAAAGAGAATTCCGCTACCAGGCCAGACGTCACGTCCGCCACAGGCATCTCACGCTGTTGCTGCTCCCACGAGCTTTGCACCGCGGCAATCTCAGCGTCTTTCCGCCGGATGGCATCGAGCAATGTCTTCTTTGCTCCGGTTTGCTTGGCGTCCGGCAGTTGCAAAAACGGCGCGGCGTTCCCTTTCTGTCCGTCCAATCCCTGCTCCGGAACACTATTAAAGAAAGCGCCAAAACTGTAGAACTCTTTCTGACTGAACGGATCGTACTTGTGGTCGTGACAGCGCGCACATCCCAGCGTCACGCCGAGCCATGTGGTTGAGGTAGCTTCAATTCGATCGACGATGTACTCGTTCTGGTACTCCTCCGGAATGGCGCCGCCTTCGAAATTGATCATGTGATTCCGGTTGAATCCGGTCGCAATCTTCTGGGGTTGCGCCGCGTCCGGCAGCATGTCGCCGGCAATTTGCTCAACCGTAAAACGGTCATACGGCATATTGCTGTTGAAGGCCTGAATCACCCAATCTCTCCAGGGCCACATCTCGCGCGCGCTGTCGATGTGATAGCCGTGCGTATCGGAGTAGCGCGCCAGGTCCAGCCAGGGCACGGCCATGCGTTCACCGTAGCGAGGCGATGCCAGCAACCGGTCCACGACTTTCTCATAAGCGCCCGGCGAGGAATCGGCCAGGAAAGCTTTCACCTCTTCCGGCGTAGGAGGCAAGCCGGTAAGATCGAAGGTCACTCGCCGCAAGAGCGTAGTTTTGTCGGCCTCGGCGGATGGAGTCAAGCCTTCCTTCTCCAGCCTGGCCAGGACAAACCGGTCAATCGGCGTACGCGCCCATGCCGCATTCTTCACTGGCGGCGGTTCCGCGCGCACGGGAGCTTCGAACGACCAGTGCGTTTCCCACTTAGCTCCGGAATCGATCCAGGTCTTGATTAACTCCACCTGCGCGGCCGTCAGCTTGCGCCCGCTCGAAACCGGCGGCATGCGCATGGCTTCATTCGGATTGCTGACCCGCAAATACATCTTGCTGTGGGCCGAATCTCCCGGCACAATAACGCCGGGTTTTCCGAACGCGCCCTCTTTCGTATCGAAGTGAATACCCAGCATTCGCTTCTTCTCATCGGGGCCGTGGCAGGTAAAGCAATTGTCCGAAAGTATCGGCCGCACCTGCCGGTCGAAATCCACCGCGGGTCCTGCCGCTTGGGCAAGCTGGCCGGTTGACGCGAAAATCACAATGAAAACAACAACGAGAAGAAAACGTAGACTCATGTGCCGCCCGTCTGCCAGAGTATATCGAAAGAGCACCGGCACGAGCCCTACTAAGGATTCGTAATATGATGTCTGCCAGAGACTAAATAAAATGTCCAACCATTCCCGTAGGCGCTTCCTTCAGGGAGCCGGCGCAGTGGGCGCGCATTTACTTGCCGCCGGCCAGCTCTTCCCGGAACCCTTTGCACGACAGGCTTCGGCTCTCAAACGTAAAGTCAAAATCACCGACGTCAAATGCATGATCGTGCGTGGCACCTGGGATTGGAATCTGATCAAAATTGAAACCGACGCCGGCATCTCCGGCATCGGCGAAGCTTACTGGGGATGGGGAGTCAAAGACCTCGTTGTCAATAAAATGAAGGGCATCATCGTGGGCGAAGATCCGCTCAACGTGGACAAGCTTTACACCAAAATGCTCATGCAGAGCGCCGGCGCCGGCGCGATTGGCGGCGTAACCATTACCGCCGCGAGCGGCATTGAGATTGCCCTCTGGGATTTGGCCGGCCGCATCCTAGGCACTCCTGTCTGCAACCTGCTGGGCGGACGTTTTCGCGATCGTGTGCGCTTTTACCGGACCACGCAAGTGCCCAAAGAGCATCCGACCGAATTATCGGCTTGGCGGGAAATGGTGCAGCGGTCGAAAGCCGAACGCTGGGGTTGGACCGCATTCAAATTTCAGGGCGACGGCGTTCCGCGTGTCTTCGATCCCGAAAACAAAGAACCCGGGCACGACCCGTACCTGCGTAGTCTTACCCGCCAGGATATCGGCCGCATTGTCAAAGTCATGGAAACCGTGCGCGAAGAGCTGGGGCAAGCGCCCGACATGGCCATCGAGTGCCACTGGCGCTATGACACGAGAGACGTGATCGAGTTGGCGAAAGCCCTGGAACCCGTGAAGCCAATGTGGCTGGAAGATCCGGTGCCGCCGGAGAACCCGGAGGCGATGGCCTATGTCCGCCGTCAATCGCCAGTACCGATTTGCACCGGCGAAAATCTCTACGGCTTTGCGGGCTTCCAAAAACTGATCGAATTGCAAGGCACCGACGCCGTCCATATCGATATTCCCAAATCCGGCGGATTGCTCGAATCGAAGCGCATCTCCGACTTCGCCTCCAGCTATGACATCTGGACCGCGGCCCACAATCCGGCCAGCCCGATCGGCACCCTCGCCTCCGCGCACGCCGCGTCCGCCATGCGGAATTTCCGTGTCCACGAACTCGCGAATTGGATCGATTGGTGGCCGGACCTGGTCGTCCACGAAGGCCCCATCTGGGAGAACGGCTACTTGACGATTCAAGATAAACCGGGTTTAGGCGTAGAAATCAATCCGGATGTTGCGCGCGCGCACCTCGCTCCCGGCGAAACGTGGTGGGGCTAGTTGCAGGCAACCGTTCAACTCTCACTGGATTTAATTGATCTTGATGAAGCGCTCCGAACCGCCGATATGGCCATCCGGGCCGGTGTCGACTGGCTGGAAGTAGGCACGCCGCTCATCATCGCCGAAGGTATGCGCGGCGTTCGTGAACTCCGCGCGCGCTTCCCCCAGGTGCCCATTGTGGCCGACCTCAAGACCATGGACGGAGGCTGGCTGGAAGCGGAAGTGATGGCCAAGGCCGGCGCTAGCATGGTGGTTGTGATGGGGCAGGCGCATGACGAAACGATTGAGCTCGTGGTGAAGGCCGGCCGCGATTTCGGCGCGAAGGTAATGGGCGACAACATGGCCATGGCGGATCCGGTTGAAGGCGCAAAGCATCTGGAAGATCTGGGCTGCGATTACGTCATCCATCACATCGGGTACGACATGCGCAATTTGCGCCGTTCGCGCGGTCTGCACGCGCCTACTCCGCTAGACCGTC
>DATHIZ010000105.1:0-7369 GCA_035316385.1 Bryobacteraceae bacterium
GGATCAGCCAGCACGCTGGCAAGCTTCACATTGGCATCTTCCAAAATCTTCTGTACCCGGTTGCGCTCACTGGTGGCATCCTGGAGCAATTGGCGGCGACGCCGGGTCAAATCTCGCAAATTACGTACTGGCGTTGGCGGGATAAAGCTGGGGCGGATTAACCCGTGACGCAGCAGATGGGCAAGTTGTGGTGCTAAAGATTCGGGGTGTTGGATAATGGCGGCCATGGCAGCGTCGGGAAGGGTTGAGGCTTTGTTCAAGGGACGGCAGTTCGATCAAGAGATCATCGTTTTGTGCGTTCGCTGGTATCTGCGGTACAAGCTAAGTACACGTGACCTCGTGGAAATGATGGCTGAGCGCGGAGTGATCCTCGTGCATACGACAATTCTGCGGTGGGTGCAGCACTACGTTCCAGAATTCGAGAAATGCTGGAGCCATTATGCGCGGCCGGTTGGCGGATCGTGGCGGTGTGACGAGACTTACGTAAAGGTAAAGGGCCAGTGGACCTATCTGTACCGGGCGGTAGATAAAGTCGGGAGAACCGTTGATTTTTATCTCAGTGAGAGGCGGGATGTAAACGCTGCGAAACACTTTTTTCGCAAGGCAATGAACAGTGTTGGGCCACCGCGAGTGATCACTCTCGATGCCTACGCCGCTTCACATCGAGCAGTTCGAGAGTTGAAGTCGGAAGGTCGCTTGCCAAAGCGTGTCCGCGTGCGATCGAGCAAATATTTAAACAACATGATCGAGCAAGATCATCGGCGTATCAAGCAGCGGATCCGACCGATGCTCGGATTCAAACGGTTCGACAGCGCGGCAGTGACGATCAGCGGTATCGAGCTTATGCAGAAAATTCAGAAGCATCAATTTAAAATCGGCACATTGGGCGGCCGCTCAGCGACAATGCCGGGACTTTGGAACGCCGTACTAGCCGCCTGACCCGAATTTCAGGATCCCAAAAGCGCATCGTCCATGTACAAAATTTGCACCGGAGCCGCCAGTCGGACATTCAATAATCGTAGCCGGGAGGGTAGACCTGTTTCGTCGGCTAGGCACACCAATTCTGTCAAAGTACCAGTACTCTCACTATCTGCGCTTTAGATATTGACAAGTGCGGTATAGCCCCAACACCATTGGGTGGCGGAGGACATGCCAGAGCAGCAGATGGTGAGATTACCCAGCTCCTACATCATGGCGGCAAGGAAGCCCTGGGGCTGAAAACGAGCTTTTTAGCCGGCTGAACGCCGACTTAAAGCGCTTGGCGGATTACTTCATGAAAGGGCGAGCACAAGGGCCGTTCCTTGCAAGCGACGGAATTGGTCGATGAAATTTCTATTCGCATGGTCGCCACCAAAGATCGGGATTGGCGGACCCGGCAGCATTTTTTCGCTATCTCTGGAAGAGCCATGCGGAGACACCTGATTGACCTGGCGCGAGGACGGCCGATTGCGCAGTTCAACGGGCTCGAAAAGCTGGAAGCCTTTCTTCCGGCCAGTAGCGCCAAAGTAAATTTCGCCATCATGGTGGACCGGTCTTGGACCGCCGCGGAAGGCCGAGCCGGCGTGGTGCACCTCGTGGGGTTAAAGTACTTCCTCGGGCTCACGGACGAAGAGGCCGCGGAAGTGCTGGGAGTGAAGATGCAGCGAATGTGGCGGGATGCCCGCCAGTGGTTATTTGAGCAGACGGAGTCCGGCCATGCAGGATACAACACAGGCTGACGAGCTAGTCATGACGTTGGTGGAATTGGCTTTGACCCGCCCCGAGGACGAGCGCGAGGCCTACCTCCGAAGCGCGTGCGGACGCAACTCCGAGCTGTTCGAGCAAGCGTGGAAATACGTCCAGTGGGAAAAGCGCATGGAAGGCTTCCTGATCGATCCGCTTTATCCGGCGGAATGCGATCATCCGTTCGAGCCGGGACAACTGCTGATCAACCGTTTCCGCGTTGTGCGCGAAGTCGCGCAGGGCGGGATGGGCATTGTTTGCGAAGCGATCGACGAAAAGCTGGACCGGCGCGTCGCGATCAAGTGCGCTAAGAGCGGATTCCGGAAGCAACTGCCTCCGGAAGTGCGCAACGCCCGGGAGATCAGCCATCCCAATGTGTGCAAGATCTTTGAGATCCACACGGCTTCGACGCGGGACGGCGAGGTCGACTTTATCTGCATGGAGTTTCTGGACGGCGAGACGCTTTCTGATAGGCTCTGCCGGGGACCGTTGCCCAAAGAGGAGGCCCGTACGATCGCCCGGCAGTTGTGTGCTGGCTTGGCCGAAGCGCACCGTAACAACGTGATTCATGGCGATCTGAAAAGCAAGAACATGATCCTGACCACTGGCCCGGACGGATCGGTCCGAGCGGTCATCACGGATTTTGGCTTGGCCCGCAGGCCAGGCGCTTCGGGCATGCCCCCGTCCTCGGCGGTTCTAGCGGGAACGCCGGAGTACATGGCTCCTGAGCTGTGGAAGGGGGAAAAGGCTTCGGTCGCATCCGATATTTATGCGTTTGGCGTCATTCTATGGGAGCTGATCTCGGGGCAGAGGCCGAGTGACCTTGCAGTGACTTCGTCGACCTTGTCGTGGGACGACCGCCTGACGTGGAAACCGCCGGCAGGACATGGAAAGTGGGATCGCATCGTGGCGCGCTGCCTCGAAGCAGACCCAAGACGGAGGTTTGGTAGCGCGGCGGAAGTTGCTCAAGCACTCGGGCCGTTGCGGGCTCGCAAATGGGTTTTGGGCGTAGCGGCGGCTGTTCTGGTTGCAATTGGCTCCGGCGTGGTGGCCACTACACATTCCGTTGACGACGAGATTGTCGCTGTGCTCCCGTTCACGACCGCCGAAACAGACGCGAGCGCAAAAGCCGTGGCCGAGGGAATCGCTGAAAAGGTCGCTATCAGGCTCGTGCGCTTCAATCCCAAACCGAGGCGTTTCTTCAGACGAACGTTCGCTGTAATCCCTCAGCACGAATTAGTCGCTCATCACGTCAGCAATGCCGCCGAAGCCAGGCGTATGCTTGGAGTCAATCGCGTGATCGAAGCTAGAATCGACCGTTCGGCTCGCGGTGAACGCGTCCTGGTTAGCCTGATTCATACGGGCAAAAGCAGTATCATCTGTGGCGAAATCGTGACCGGCGGCGCCGATTTGACTGCCATCGAGGATCAGATTGTTGACGTATCGGCGAAGTGCCTCGATCTTGAGCCGGCGTCTGCACATCCGCTGGCTTCTGCTGGTCGGATATCCCGCGTGCACGCCGCTAATACGGCCTACCTGGAGGGACGTGGATACCTGTACGGTTACGACATTCCGGATGGCCTTGAGCATGCCGTCCGATCTTTTGCGCAGGCAGTTCAACTCGATTCCCGTTTCGCGCTGGCATACACCGGCCTCGGCGAGGCTTATTGGCGAAAGTATAACGCGCAGAGGGACCCCGTTCTGGCAAGTCGGGCTCAGCAGAATTGTGATCAGGCATCGTATCTCGATGACAAGCTGGCCGAAGCCCATGTCTGTCTGGGTACTTTACATAGCGGCGCTGGGGAGTACGCGGAAGCAACAGACGAATTCGACCAAGCAGTCCGACTCGATCCAAGGGCGGACAAAGCTTGGATTGGCCTGGCGCGCGCCCACTCTGAGTTGGGAAAGTTAGCCGAAGCGGAGAAGGAGTACGCGAAGGCCGTCAGCATACGTCCCTATTGGGGCAACTACGTCGAAGTCGCCAAGTTTTACTTTGACCATGCTCGCTACGAGGATGCGGAAATCCTGTTCAGACAGGCCATTCGCCAAACTCCGGACAACAGTGAGCTGTACCGCGGACTCGGCGGTCTCTACATTGCCATGGGGCGCTATGAAGATGCCATCACGAATTCCAAGGAGGCGGTAGCGCACCGCCCCACGTTCGGCGCTTACGACAACCTTGGGACTGCGTATCTGAGCTTGGGCCGCTTCGATGAAGCTGTCGCGAATTATCAGCGGGCACTCGATCTGGAGCGAGGCGATTATCGTGCCTTCGGCAATCTCGCCCGCGCGCAGTATTGGGTCGGCCGCCGCGACGAAGCGCGCGAACTTTACAGGCAAGCAGTCAAACTCGCTGAACAGCAACTGAACGTAAATCCACGCGATGTCGACGTGCACGTCCTTCTGGCTTGGTATTACGCCATGCTGGGCCAGGAACCGGAAGCCCTCATTCACCTGCAAAGCGCTGAGCATTTAATTTCTGGTAAAGCCGAATTCGCATTCATTGCCGGAATCGTCCACAAGCAGTTTGGTCACCGGGCAGGAACTCTG
This sequence comes from Bryobacteraceae bacterium, assembly GCA_035316385.1. GTDB lineage: Bacteria > Acidobacteriota > Terriglobia > Bryobacterales > Bryobacteraceae > Bog-105. The sequence continues at coordinate 4,273 of DATHIZ010000105.1, forward strand.
GCGTGTCTGCGACGGGCCCGGGAATTGCGCTACACATCGGCGGAGATTCGAGCAGCACCCGAGTTCAAGTCACTTCATGGCGATCCAGAATTCGAAGCTGTTGTCGCAGGCACCGCGAAGAGCAGCCAATAGTAAGGTCAGAATTCACTTGTTAACAGGAGGCAAATCATGAAAACACCCGCCACAAAACAGCCAGGTGAAACCACAATCGTAGTGGTAAACCTGAATTTTGGCGATGCCAATCCGCACGCAACCGCGAGCGCAAATGGCAAGCCTTTGGAACATCCGAACCCCAAAGATCCCGAGATCGAGTTGAGCGTGGGGGACTCGCTCGAATTCAAATCTGACCGGCCCTTTAAGATCCAGATCTCCGGCCAGCGCCATGAGAATCATGAGAATCATGAGATTATCGAGGCCGGTCCACCGAAGAACCTGTTTACTGGTAAAGATGGAGAGGAGTTGGAGATTGATTCCCAACCGCTTGATTCCCAACCGCGGAATGGCATGCACAAGGTCAGCGGTAAGGTACATTCCAGCTTTCAACAAGTAAAACGTCCCTGCGCATACAAGTACAAAGCAACTCCACTAGGCAAGGAGTCGATCGATCCCCACATCATCATCAAGTGAAGAGCCGCAATCGCTCAGCTGCTGCACACGAATAGAGACGGCCACCTGGAGCTGGGTAGGAGCTTCGACCCCTTTGGGCAACCTGTCAAAGAAGGTTGTCCCCAGATGACCTATATCGAAGGACTGCACCCACGCGTGTTGTCCGTTTCGAATCAGGTTCAAGAAGCTGTGGTTGGAAATCACATGGCGACACCGGCGCAAATGGGGGTGCACTGTAACGCGAATTGGCAAAGCCATACGTGACAGTTAGCCGTTTTCGATATGGACAAATTGATTCCCTTGAAAGATGAGGTTTACGAGATGGACAGATGATGCTCACCAGCGTTAAATTAAGATAGAGTGGCATCCTTCAAGTAGCGTTATCCGAACTCTTTCGGCGTTCACCTTTCTGGCTCGTTTCACTTTTGCCCGCCTCCGGAGTTCCGATCAACCCTTATGACTTCAAAGGTATTGTAAAGGTTCGAACAAATTGGGCTCCGGCCCACACGCATGTGCCGGAGCATCGCTAATCCGTATGGCAGCTTCCGCTGCAACACATGTGTTCGTTGAAAGAGTTGTCGAAAGCAAATGAATGGCCCGATAGAGTGGCGCGGGGGCACATCTTTTCCCTGGGCCGCATCGCTCTAAGTCTCCTTAGCGCCTCTAGCGCAGACGCAATATGAGTGATTGAAAACGAACCAGCCAGCGATCCAAGGTACCGACGCGTGATTCACATCGACTTTGCTGCTGCGATTGACCTGCCGCTAGGCCGGCGGAAGAGCGCCGTGACACCGAACAGCAGGATCGACAACGCGAGAATGTTTCCGCTTCCGGGCTCGGGGACGATGGTCGTGGTGTAGGGCTGGCTGATGCTGGGTGCGGAGGACAGGAAGTTTCCGCCCGCGAGCGGATCGCCACTCCACCATTGAGCATTCAGGGTGAATGTGCCCGAGTTGACGAAGCCCGCAGGCGCGTCTTCATCCCATACGATCTGGTACAGGCCAGAGGCTGGAGGCACCGGATCATACAGGACTGTTGCGGTCGCCCCCGGCGCTACATCGGGAAAATCGAAAAGGGCTTCAGGGGTGGCGTGAAGAAACAATCCGGCTGTGAGGTCGGTAGTTACCAGCCAATTGGTGCTGCTCTGGTTTTGAATGCTGTAACCCCAGCCCGTCAGGGCTGGCGCGCCGGGAGGACCGCTGACCGTTTCGGGGCCCAGGACGCTCAAGGTATAGACGTCCGCCGCCATCGCGGGCAATACGGAAAGGCAGATCGCTGAGAATAGTGTTCGCATAAGTATTTCCGAATGAATTTTACAATCCTTTATTTGCCAGGAAACACGGCTTGGCCGTAGCTGAACCGATAAGGATCGAGCCGGCCGTTATCGGCTGTTCCCTCCTCCGTGACGATGAGTTTCTTGACGCCGGGCGGAACTGCGATGTGCAAGTTCACGGTAACCGATGAGCCGGGCTTCACACTGGATGTCTGAATCGGCAACAAGGGATCCACCAGGACGGCTTGACCCGAACCTGCCAACGTTCGTAGTGAGACGTTAGTGATTTGAATGGACTGGATGTCGACGGTCCCGTTGTTGTGGATCGTGATGGGGATCTCCATCTGGCCTTCCACAGGATACTGGTTTCGAGATCTTCCTTTTGCAATGGCGAGGCTGGTCAGCGGCTCCTGAACCGCTTGGGCAGGAGGCGCCGCAGCACTCCAGTTACAACCGAAGTCGGCCGTGTCACCGTTTGAATAGTGAGAAGGACCGCAGGCGACGCGCGGGAAGGGCCAACCTTCAAAGAAGGCAGGCCGATAGACTCCTAATCCGCCCGTTCCATCTGACGATCGAGGCGTGAATAATCTATTCAAGACCGACGCCGGCGGCGGATCGTAAAGCCCGTTGCCGCCGCTGTCGGAAGGACTCGACTGAAGGCTGATCGCCAACCACTGGTCAGCACCCAAAATCGTTGGTGTTGCCTCGGTATACGCCGGATTGGACGGAATCTGGATGGGATTGGTCGTGTCCGTTGGGAACGTGTAGGGAGGATACCAGGGATAGTTGAACGGCTGAGCCGAATGATCGCAAAAAATGCAATAAGGGCCGTCATCATCCCAAACCTCGTAAGCCTGAGGCTGTTGCCAGATAGGGGCTTGGCCCCAAACGAGCGGAGCGTGGCAGCGATTGGAGCAATCGGGGTAATACGTGCCGATCGCATAGATGGCCGCCATCAGACTCTGGTAATACGATTCCTCGATTGCGGGCGCCATCGCCTGCAGAACGCCGGCTGCGGTGCCGGAACCGTTCCAGTACCAAGGCGAGCCTTGCGATGCGGTTCCCAGCGTGGAGCCGAGCGTGTTGAGCTTACCCCAGTCCTGGTAAACAAAGTCAAACTGTGTTCCGCTCGCCGCGGCCTGCGCGATGAACCGCTGGGCTAAGCCCTGCTGCAAGTTACCGACAGTAGTCATCAGCGAAGTGGATGCATTGCCGCTC
>DATHIZ010000106.1:0-3594 GCA_035316385.1 Bryobacteraceae bacterium
ACGATGAGCCTCGTTGACCTGGCGCAGTTCCCTTTCCCTCTACATTTTCAAATGTGGGCGTTCCCATTGGTGTTTGTAGGCTTCGGGATTTTAGCCGGCCTTTGGCCGTTCCACACCTGGGCCCCCACAGGTCACGTCGCCGCACCAACCGCGGCATCAATGCTGCTCGCCGGCGTAGTGATGAAACTTGGCGCATACGGTTGTCTACGAGTAGCTATGACGCTATTTCCCCGCGGACTCGATGCGTGGGGATTTCACGTGCTCGGCTTTGGCTCATGGCGAGAGGTATTCGCCCTGCTCGCACTAATCGGCATTGTGTATGGAGCGATGGTCGCTCTGGTGCAAAAAGATTTCAAGTTCGTCGTGGGCTATTCGAGCGTGAGCCACATGGGCTTTGTCCTGTTGGGCCTGATGACCTTGAGTCAGATCGGACTTAGGGGTGCGGTCCTGCAGATGTTTTCGCACGGGATTTTAGCGGCCCTGTTGTTTGCAGTCGTCGGACGAATGGTCTACGACAGAACCCACACCCGCGATCTGGACGCGCTGGAGAAGATGAATCTTTACAAGTTCATTCCGTTCGCGGCAGTCACGTTCGTTGTCGCCGGCATGGCCTCCATCGGTTTGCCGGGATTCAGCGGCTTTGTGGCGGAACTGCAGGTCCTTATCGGTGCGTGGCATGCTTTCCCGATATTCGCGATCGGCGCGGGATTTGGAGTTGTGATCGGCGTCGCCTATACCTGGCGCGCAATGCAAAAAGCGTTCCTCGGCGGCGCTGAAATCGAATCCGCCAGCCCACATCATCCTCTGCCGCCAATTTCGGTTCCCGAGCGCATCGGCGCCCTGATTTTAATCGGCGTAAGTCTGGCCATAGGGCTTTATCCGCAGTTGATCTTGAACCGAATCATTCCAGCTTTGAACTCGCCGCTGTTCGACGGCCTGCGGAAAGCTAGCTGGCAATGATCGTGACCGGATATTCGGCATTATTCCACCTAGTTCTTCCAGAAGTGATCGTCGTTGTTGCTGCGTTGAGTGTGCTGGCCGTGGATCTCCTGTTTCTGCGCGGCAGTGCGATGCGAGCCCGCTTCATCGTCGGCGCCCTCATTTCGTGCGCCGGTTGTGCGGGAGCGATCCTTGGGATGCTGATTGCGCCACAACAGGCGAACGTCTTCGATGGATTGCTTGTGATCGGGCCGCAGACCCAGCCAGTTCAAATCGCGTTACTCGTCCTGACGATTCTTGTAATTTTGATATCGATAGAATCGACCTTCACCACGCACATCAGCGAATATCTGGCCCTCATCCTGTTTGCGGCGACCGGCATGATGTTCCTGGTGAGCTCGCAAAATATTCTTTTGATCTTCATTTCGCTGGAACTGTTAAGCCTGTCGCTTTACATCCTCGCCGCCTTCAATAAGCGCAGCGCACAATCGGCTGAAGCTGCCTTGAAGTATTTCCTCTTCGGCGGAACATCGGCGGCATTCATGCTCTTTGGGCTCAGCCTTGTCTACGGCTTGTCCGGCTCAACGAATCTTGTGCGAATCGCCGGGGCAATCAAGGGTCCCTCTCTGGATCCGCTGCTGGCCGTCGCGATTGTAATGACCACCATCGGATTTGGATTCAAAGTTGCAGCAGTTCCCTTCCACTTCTGGGCGCCTGATGTATACGAGGGTGCGCCAACAGCCAGCGCAGCGCTGATTGCCTCCAGTGCAAAAGTTGCTGGCCTTGTCATCTTCTATCAAGTGATGGTGATCGGTTTCGCAGGAGCGGAAGGCAGTGTTGCCTGGGGAAGCCACATGCCGGGGTGGGTCCCGGTGATTGCATTTGTTGCCGCACTCTCAATAGTGCTGGGAAACCTTGTCGCCATCATGCAAACCAGCGTACGGCGATTGCTTGCCTATTCGGCGATTGCGCACGTCGGCTACATGCTGCTTGCACTCGTGTCGCACACCGAACAAAGTTTTAACGCCCTGCTCTACTATGCCCTCACTTACGCGTTGACCACCATTGGCGCTTTTGGAGTCGTGGCCGCTGTAGAAGCCAAGAGCGGCGGCGACAAACTTTCCGATTTTTCCGGACTCAGCCGTCGCGCGCCGGCGTTGTCTTTTTGCATGTTGATCTTTCTGCTCTCCCTCGCAGGAATTCCTCCCCTGGCCGGATTCTTCGGAAAATTTTATCTGTTCGCTTCAGCGCTGGCTGCCGAACCAAAAACGCTTGGCCTGCTCTGGCTGGTCATTCTCGCGATCGCGATGAGCGCCGTGTCGCTCTACTACTACCTGCAAGTGCTCAAGCGAATATACATTGCCGATCCGCCCGCTGAGGCAGGCCCGATACGAACGCCAATTGTCAGCCAGGTCGTCATATGCCTGATCGCGTTCAGCGTCGTACTGCTTGGCTGCGCCCCAAATATCTTGCTGGCCTGGCTGTAACAAGCAATCCAAATCGTCAGTTTTTGATGGAAGGGTTGAGGAGTCGACTACGATTCGTTTTCCGTGACGTCCTGGTAGCACTTGGCAATCTTGATAACCCGTGCAAGCTCCTCCGCAGTTCGTACATCCGCTTCGATCTCTCCAATTCTCAACCGAGCCGTACGACCACGCCGCGCCTGCAACCAGGAGCCAACCGGAGCGTTCAGAATCGGCTCGAGCATAGCGCCCAGCTTGACCCTCCACTCCCCTGAGATTGGCGGCGTCTCCCCCGAGCGGACCGCATGGGAGCCGACCTCGTAAATCTCCATGCCGTCCCCTCGAAGTGCTAATCCGAGCTCGCGAAGCTCCGATTGATAGTCATCGCTCCTCCACGGGGGATCTTCTGGCGACGGAATCATGCTGATCTGAAGTTCCATGGCAACCGAGGCTATCAGGGATTTCTCGTTTAGTACAGCCAGCGAGCTCCATCGAGCTCCATATAGGTAAGCCATGTGTCAGACCGTCAAATGGCGAATGCCCAATAAAGGCGAACTCAGTGATTACCGAACCCCTCTTTATCCTAGGAAATCTCCGTCTACTGTTGAGGAGGCGTAGTAGGCGGCGTCCCAGGCGCCGGCGCCGAAGGTGCCGTCGTATCTGGAGTTTTCGGAGCGGATGGAACGGTCCCTTCCAACGGAGTCGCCCGATTAGGAGCCTTTGAGGGCGTCTCATCCGGTGGCGGAGGAGCCGGGGTGGGCGCCTTATTCTGCAGCCGTTCCTTGGGGGCGTTTTTATCCTTTGGCTGCTTCTTCTTTTTCTTGGAGGTGTCCCCGTTCAACCCCAGCGGCGCTGCCTGGGTTTGCTCCGCGGCTTTCTCGTCAGCGCTTGCCGCGACCGGCCCAGCGATCACCTTCTCCTTCACCTTCTTCAACTTCGCAGTCTTCTTCTCGGCGCTCACCTGTTTTGCGCGAGCACTGTAGCGGACCTTCCCCTCCACTGCTGGATGCGCATCCAACGGATTCGGATCAGTATTCGAACTCGAAGAAGCCTGCCCGCTGCCATCTAACGGCGCTATTGCTGTTCCCGGAGCCGCGGAGGAGGCCATCGTTCCCCCCGGCGTTACCGCAGCCGAGGTTGCTCCTTCTCCCATGTCGCCGCCCGAAGCCGTCTCCTCCGGACCCGCCGGCAG
>DATHIZ010000107.1:0-7960 GCA_035316385.1 Bryobacteraceae bacterium
TGCAGCCACTCCGGGAATCCGCTGCTCGCATTCTTCTGAAAAAAGAAATCCTGCGCAATGCCGTTCGGATAACGTTTCAAAGAGAGCGGACGATCTTTCAGGTGCGGCAAGATCCATGGCGCTACATCGTTGTAGTACGACAACAGGTCGCGTTTTTTCCAGCCGTCTTTGGGGAAGAACACCTTGTCCAAATTCGTAAACTTCAAACGATGGCAGTCGACTTCCACGGTGGTTTCCCGCACGCTTAAATCGAGTGCTTCCCCGCCCTCCCGCACAACTTCCTCAGCCGCCTTATCCTCGCGCAGCCCCACGAACACCGGCGCGCGCAGCATGCCGTCCTGCGTCCATTCCAAGAACCGGATCTGGCACACCACCTCAGGCTGAACCCAAGTAGTCACGTCGTTAATCTTTGGTTTCGGTGTCAGTGGACAGCGTTTCGTGATCAGCGGTTGCAGCCGCTCGTGAATCGCCTTCATCAATTTGTGGTCGAACCCGGTCCCCACCTGTCCCACATGCCGGAGCTTGCCATCCTCCCTGACGCTGAGCACCAGCGCCCCGAAATAGTCACGTTCGCCCTTGGTAAAGCCGGCGATTACAAATTCCTGCTCATTGAGAACCTTGAGTTTCAGCCATCGCGTCGACCGGCCTGCCTCATATTTGCTTCTCGCGTCCTTCGCCAGAATCCCTTCCAGGCCCATTTGCCGGGCGGCCTCAAACATCTGCTCCCCATCGCTGTGGAACGCCTCAGAAATGCGAATCGAATGGCCCGGCGTCACAATTCCGCTCAATAACCGCTGGCGTTCCTCAAGCGCCACTCCGCGCAGATCGTAGCCGTCCGCGTACAAAACGTCGAAGAGAAAGAGCGTGGCCGGAGCGCTTTCCATCAGGCTTGCCACGTTGTTGGCATTGGCGCCGATGCGCGGCTGAATTAGCTCGAAGCGTGCGCGCCCGCGCTCATCCAACACACAGATCTCGCCGTCCAGCCAAGCGGTCTTCGCGTTCACGTGCTCCGGCAAATCGGCCAGTTCGGGATATTGCCGTTCACACCGGTTGCCGCGCCTGGTCTGTATCTCCAGCGCGCCGTTTTTTATCTCGCACAGCGCACGCACTCCGTCCCACTTGATTTCGTAAACCCAATGCGCCCCGGCGGGCGGCTTGGTCACCGCGGTCGCCAGCATGGCGTCCATAGTCGCAGGGGACGCTGCTTTACGCGCGCCTTTCAAATCGGCGATGCTCACCGGCGGCACATCTTCGGCAATTTCCTGCTGCGTGCGTTTTGTGGCAACGCTCCAGGCGAAATGTTCGATGTCGTAGCCGGCGACAACATGCTCATCCTGCTTCTTAATCAGCAGCCATTCATTTCCTTTGCTGGACCGTCCCTTGGAGGGCTTCATCCGGACAATGGCAAAGGAACCATTCAACTTCACCCCGTGCAATTCGAACTTGAAATCGCCACGTTCAATCTGCCCCTCGGCCGCCGGCTCACCAATGACCTCGTACGTCCCCTTATCCCAGAGCATCACGCTGCCCCCGCCATAATTGCCCGCTGGAATATTTCCCTCAAATGTGCCGTAATCGAGCGGGTGGTCCTCCACCTTCATGGCCAGTGCTTTGCGCGCCGGGTCCAGGCTCGGCCCCTTCGGAACGGCCCAACTCACCAGCACGCCATTCACTTCCAGCCGGAAATCGTAGTGCAAATGGGAGGCATCATGCCGCTGCACGCAATAGAATCCGCCGCGGCCGCCGTGCTTTCCCGCCGGTTCGCCAGGCGGCGGTTCAGGAGTCTTTTCGAAATTGCGTTTACCAGCGTACTCTTTGAGTGCCATCTCTGCGCACATTATAAGTAAGAAGGCGCAAGCTGTTAACCTGGAGATGCACACCTGGAAGTGCATTCGTTTCAATAGCCGGTACGCGCTGTCATGAACTTTTCCGAACAGCTCAAAAGCCAGCTCGATATCGTCGAAGTAGTAAAGCATTATGGCGTGGCGTTGAAACGCCAGGGTTCGGGCACGCGCTACGTAGGGTTGTGTCCCTTCCATTCCGAAAAGAGCCCGTCGTTCAGCGTGCAAAGCGCATTGGGTTATTACCACTGCTTTGGTTGCGGGGTAGGCGGCGACGTCTTCAAATTCGTCCAGCAAATCGAAAGCCTCACCTTTCCCGAAACTCTCAAGGTATTGGCCGAACGGTACGGGATTCCTATGCCGGACCGCCAGCGCTCCAACGATCCGGAAACCCAGCGCTACGCGGCCTTGCTCGAAATGCATGAGATCGCGGCCAGTGCTTTCCAGGACAATCTGCGCGGAAGCACCGGGGTCGAGGCGCGGCGCTATCTGGAATCCCGCGGAGTTGCCCGCGCCGCCATAGACGAGTTCCGCCTCGGCCTGTCTGAAGCATCCGGCCAGCAACTGGTCCAGCGGCTGCAAAAATTTGGTCCGGAACTGATGGAGGAGTCGGGCTTAGTTCGGAAGCGGGAAAGCGGCGGCTACTACGATTACTTCCGTGGGCGCTTAATGTTTCCCATTCACAACGAAGCCGGCAAAACCATAGGCTTCGGCGGCCGGGCTCTGCGCGCCGACGACGAGCCCAAGTACCTGAACTCGCCCACGACAAAGCTCTACGACAAGAAGACGGTTCTCTATAACCTGCATCGTGCCAAGATCGACGCGCGCAGGCAGGAGCGCATGATTCTGGTGGAGGGCTACATGGACGTCATCGGCATTTACTCGGCGGGCATTCATGAGGTTGTGTCCGTTAGTGGAACAGCGCTCGGAAACGAGCAAGTCCGGGCCATCAAACGCCAGATTTCGCAACAGCAGTCGACCATCGGCCAGATCATTCTAAATCTTGACTCCGATAAAGCTGGCGCCCGAGCCACAGAAAAGCACATCGCCCCCCTGCTCGCTGAAGGTTTGCGCGTGAAAGTGCTCGAAATTCCCGGCGGCCTCGACCCGGATGAATACATCCAGCAAAATGGCGCCGAAGCGTATCGTAAAGTATTGGGGGGCGCAGGTTCCTATTTCCACTGGCTGGCCGACCGCGCCCGTTCGAATTTCGATATGGCTACCGCCGAAGGCCGCATGGACGCCTTCAAATTTCTGTGGCCAACCGTGCAGCAAGTGCATGACAAGCTGGAACGTTCAGTGATCGCAAGCGAACTCGCCGAATATCTGAATATCGACCGCGACGAAATTCGCCGCCAGTTCAGCCGCTCGCCCGCCGCTCAGGCGCGTCGCCCGCTCGATGTTTCCTCCACCGTTGCGCCGAACGAAAAACTGCTGCTGGCGTGCCTGCTATCCAGCGCGGAGGCTCGCGCGGCTATCCGCCACTATCGCGCTAGCGCCGATTTTCCGGGTCAATTGGAGTTGCGCAACGTCTTTGAAAGCATTTTACGCTTCGATGAAGAAATGGCCGCGTTTTCCCTCGATGCCATATTGGTTGAACTCGAACCGCGCCTGCAGCGTATTCTTACCGAAGTTAGTTTCGCGGAAATGGGAGTTCGCGAAGAGGACGCCGCCGGACAGGCTTTACACTGTTTAGCCGCACTGGAAGCGAAGGCTCTGAGTGGGCAGCGCGAGGCATTGCGGCAACAAATTCGGGAACTGGAGCAAGCCGGAAAGTTCCCCGAGGCTTTAAGGCTGGCAGATCAACTCAACCGGATCAAACGGTCCGCTTTGGGAGCCTGATTCGTGTTGTACTATGAGGAGTCGATGAAGTCGTACGAGGCTTCGATCCATCTTGGTGTCCAGGTTGATACCCAATCTTGGAAAACTTTGCAGGTCCGGCCGGGGGCTTCAGGGAATAATGAAGGCGGTTGATGCAAGAAAGTAACGACAAGAGCTTCGCACTCTATGACGAGAGTAATGGCGTAGTGCGCGACGAGCTGGCAACCGATTCCGAGCTCGACCTCTTTTCTGAACTCGATCAAGCGCCCGTCGAATTATTAGGCACTCCTAAAGAATTTGGCAAGAAAGACGAAGATTCCGAAGAACTATCGGATCTCGATCTAACGCCCGGCGCGCTGGATAAGAGCAACGATTCCGTGCGCGTCTATCTCCGTGAAATGGGCATGGTTCCGCTCCTGACACGCGAAGGAGAGATCGAGCTGGCCAAACGCATTGAGCGTGGAGAATCGGCAGTCCGCAAGGCGCTTTCGCGTTCGCGCCTGGTCATTCAATTGCTACTGGACACGAAGCATTTGTTGGAGCATGACCAGATTTCCATTTTGGAAGTATTGCAAGCGCCCGATCCTCAAATCGAAGGCATAGAGGAAGACAGAACAGCGGAGTTGAAGGAAGAGTTCTTCGAAGCGCTCCGCGAAATGGACAAACTCTACCACAAGAGTTTGCAGACCGAACAAAAGCTGATCGGTGTCTCGCGCAGCATGAAACCCAAGCAGTACCGCAAATTGCGTTTCGAATACGCGCGGCAGATGGTGACGATTTCCCAAAAAGTGCGCTCCATCCCGTTCTCCACTCGTTACCGCCGCTCGTTGAGCGATGCGTTGCGGAAGGTCGTGAGCCAGGTAAAACCTCTCGAGCAGGAGATCGCCCGGCTGCAGCGCAAATCCGAGCAATCGGGAGGATCCAATGCGGCGGCCGCGGGCGCGTCTATCCGTAAAGAATTGAAAGCGCTCTCAGCGCAATTGCAGGCGCTCGAAGATAGATGCGGCGCTTCCTCTACGGACTTGCGCCGGACTTTGCAGATTGTCGAACGCGGCGAGTGCGAAACCGAGGCCGCCAAAAAGCGCCTGATTGAAGCAAATCTCCGCCTCGTCGTTTCGGTCGCCAAACGCTACACCAATCGCGGCATGCAATTTCTCGACCTGATCCAGGAAGGCAATATCGGGTTGATGCGCGCTGTGGACAAGTTCGATTACAAGCGCGGCTATAAGTTCTCGACTTATGCCACCTGGTGGGTGCGGCAGGCGGTCACACGCGCCATTGCCGATCAGGCGCGGACCATCCGCATCCCGGTCCATATGATCGAAACGATCAACAAGTTGGTCCGGGTGCAGCGCCTGATGCAGCAGGAGTTTGGCCGCGAACCGACCACCGAAGAGCTTTCGGTCAGGATGGACCTCTCGCCCAGCAAAATCCGCCGTGTGCTGCGCATTGCCCAGGAGCCCATCTCGCTCCAGACGCCGGTAGGTGAGGAAGAAGAATCAAACCTGGGCGATTTTCTGGTGGACAGCCGCATGGTCTCGCCATCGGAAGCCGTAATCAATTTAAACCTTCGCGAACAGACCGCCGAAGTGTTGAAGACCCTTAGTCCGCGCGAAGAAAAGATCGTCAAAATGCGTTTCGGCTTGCAGGACGGCAGCGAGCACACGCTCGAAGAAGTCGGCCAGAGTTTCGCGGTCACTCGTGAACGCATCCGCCAAATCGAAGCCAAGGCCTTACGCAAGCTGCGTCATCCTAGCCGCAGCCACCGTCTGCGCAACTTTCTGGAAAACGGCGCGCCTTCGTAAGCCGCTCCCCGGGTGCGCTATCTTAAGTGCGTCGCATGCCCGATCCCGAAGTAGCAAAGCCCACTCTGGAACATCCGGTCACTCCACCAAAGAATGTTCCCAAACCAAAAACACTTGCCGCCCGTAAGGCGCGCGTAAACGATATTCTGAACGTGCTCGATGACGTATTTCCCAACGTCACCTGCGCGCTTTATCACCGCAACGCCTGGGAGTTGCTGGCCGCCACCATCTTGTCGGCGCAGTGTACTGACGAACGGGTCAACAAGGTCACTCCCGGGCTTTTCAAAAAGTATCCAACCGTCGAAGCCATGGCCGGCGCCTCGCAGGACGAACTGGCGCAAGACATCCGCTCCACCGGGTTCTTCAACAACAAAGCGCGTTCCTTGATTGGGGCTGCCAAGAAACTGATGACGGATCACAAGGGCCGCGTGCCGGAAAGCATGGAAGAACTGTTGAAGGTGCCGGGCGCCGCCAGAAAAACTGCCAACGTCGTGCTTGGAACGGCATACGGCATCGCTTCGGGCATCGTTGTCGATACCCATGTCCAGCGCATCTCAAACCGCCTGGATCTCACCAAGAACACGGATCCGGTAAAAATCGAGCAGGATTTGACGAAGCTCATTCCGCAAGAGAAGTGGATTCTGTTCGCGCACCAAGTCATTCATTTCGGCCGGCAGATTTGCGTGGCCAGAAAACCGCGCTGCGCTTCCTGCCCGCTCGATGCCGTTTGCTATTCAAGCGACAAGACCTTGTCGTGATGCGGCTCTATCTCGGCATAGACGGCGGCCAGTCCAGCACCACTGCTCTCATTGCCAACGAAACCGGTCGCATTATCGGCCGCGGCCGCGGCGGCCCGTGCAATCATGTCGCCGCGGCGGAAGGCCGCGCCAAATTCCTCAGTGCGGTCGGGGAGTGTCTAGAAGAAGCTTGCCGCGAAGCCGGTCTCGAGCGGAATTCGATAGAGTTCGCCGCTGCCTGTTTAGGCTTCAGTGGAGGCGCGGAAGATAAGGCGCTATATACGCGAGAGTTGATCCGCAGCCGCCTGTACAAGATCACTGACGATGCGGAAATTGCGCTTGCCGGAGCCACTGCCGGCCAGCCCGGCATCATCGTCATTGCGGGCACCGGCTCCATCGCATACGGCCGCAATGCGCAGGACGAAACCGCCCGCGCGGGCGGCTGGGGTTACATCTTTGGCGACGAAGGCGGCGCGTTCGACCTGGCCAAGCAAGCCTTGCGCGCGGCATTGCGGCAAGAGGAAGGCTGGGGCCCCAAAACGTTGCTGCACTCTTTGCTGCTCGAAAAAAGCGGCGCGAAAACCGCCAACGAGTTGCTGCATGCCTTCTATGGAGACTTTGATCGGACTCGCATAGCGACCCTGGCGCCGCTCGTCACGCAAGCAGCGGAACAGCAGGACCAGCCGGCTCTCGAAATCATAGAAAGAGCCGCGGTGAAGCTAAGCTGGTTCGCCGACGGCGTCTACCATCGGCTCTTTCGAGAGAGTGAGCAGGTCCGTATTGCTTACATTGGCGGCGTTTTTCAAAGCCCCCTTCTGCGTGAACAGTTCATCCATCACATTAAGAAAGCGACTGGTTGTACAGCTGTCGCGCCACGCCTTAGTCCTGCAGCGGGCGCTTTGCTCCAGGCGCTCCGTCTAGACGGAAACCCAAGTGAACTTTCTGAGCATCGGGAACCGCAACATTAAGGGATTCCATCAGCGGAACGGCAAAGCCTACACCGGCTGTCAGACTTGCCTCCAAGAACTTAAGCATTAGTTCCGTTTGGACTTTCAAGTATTCGTTGAAGTCTGGCGTATTAACATACGCAAACAGTTCCAGTTCTAGTGCGCCGTCGCTGATCTTAATGAAGCGAAGCGGCACGCCGGATGCATCCACCATCGTATGCTCTTCCAGAATCTTCCGCAGCGCATCCATAAACTCCCGCAAACGCTCCGGTGGTGTATCGCGGCGTAGGCGCAAGGTGGGATGGAACCACATACGGTCGCGCCGCGAGAGGTTCTCCAGCGTCATCGTCGAAAAACTGGAGTTCGGGATCGTAACTAATGTGCGTTCCAGCGTGCGCACCCGCGTCGATCGCAGGCCGATATCTTCAATCGTGCCGTATTGCCCGCCGAACTGGCAAAAATCACCGACCAGAACCGGTCGATCGCTGATCAGCGAAATACCGCCGAATAGATTTTCAAGGGTCTTCTGAGCGGCCAGCGCGATGGCCAAACCGCCGACGCCCACTCCGGCCAGAATCGCGTTTGTGTTGTATCCCCAGTTGGTCAGGATAAAAAGTACCGCAACGCAAAAGATGCAAATCTTGACCACGCGCACGCCCAGCGGCAGGACCGAATAGGAGATCGCCCGTTCTTTGGCGTCCAGCCGGATCAATATCTGGTCGGAAATCACATCCGCGATACGCATGGTTAACGCCGCTGCGCCCAGAGCGAACAGCAGCGTAAGCAATCGCAAAAGATAGTCGCGCAGC
>DATHIZ010000108.1:0-10787 GCA_035316385.1 Bryobacteraceae bacterium
GTCCGGGGAGACCCGCGACTAAGCCCACTAGAAAGCCCCCAATGCAGCCGCCGACGTGACCAGCCATGCTGATACCGCCGCCGATCCGTTGACGCAAGCGGTTCGCGCCCATTATGGGCAATGGCTCATCTTTGGCTTAGTTATGAGCTTCGGCGGCGGCATAAGCATGGCTGGCCACGTCGGTGGCTGCATTGGAGGCTTTCTAGTGGGCCTTGTCGCGGGTCTGCCCGGACTGCCCGGCACTGCACGCGAATCGTTCTGGAAAGCAGCGGCAGGCGTCGCCGTTCTGATCACAATTTACGCCTGGCTCCAGGCTTTCCGCTTCTTCCTCGAAGCATTCCGCGCCATGACTAGCACCTAGACCCTGCCATGCACCCGCTAATTGAGTGCGTCCCTAATTTTTCGGAAGGCCGCGACCTGGCGCGAATCGACGCCTTGGAATCTGCTATCGCCGGCGTGCCGGGAACCGTTATTCTGGACCGCACCAGCGACAGGGATCATCATCGCAGCGTTATCACCTTTGCCGGAGATCCCCAACCGGTAGTCGAAGCAGCCCTTCGCGCCGTCTCGCTGGCCGCACAATTGATCGACTTGAACCACCATCGCGGCGTGCATCCGCGCTTGGGTGCGCTGGATGTGTTGCCCTTTGTTCCCCTCGCTGGCGCCACCCTGGAGGACTGCGTGGCCTTGGCCCATCGTGCCGGACACCGCATCTGGAATGAGCTCGGCATTCCGGTCTATTTTTATGAAGCCGCCGCCCTCCGGCCGGACCGCCTGCAGCTGGAGCATGTCCGGCGCGGTCAGTTTGAGGGCCTTCGGGAAGCCGTGTTGCTTGATGAGACAAAGCAGCCTGATCTGGGTGGACCGGTCCTTCATCCGACGGCTGGCGCCGTAATTGTTGGCGCGCGCAAGGTGCTCATCGCGTACAACATCGATCTGGCAACCCCGGATATCGAGGTGGCGAAACAGATTGCCAGGAAGATTCGGGCCAGTAATGGAGGTTTCCCGGCCGTAAAGGCGCTCGGCCTCGCCTTGCCGTCCCGCAACCAGGTTCAGGTCTCCATGAACTTGACGGATTTTGAGCAGACGCCCGTGCACGTTGTCTATGACGAGGTGAGCCGTCTTGCCCAGCGCTATGGTATTGAGATCGCGGGCAGCGAATTAATTGGCCTTTTGCCGAGAAAAGCTGTTGAATTGGCATTTGCTCACTATCTGAAACTGCCGCGCTTCCGGTCGGGCGATGTGATTGAGCAGCGCATGGAAATAGGGCGTTCGCGCACGGACGTATAGGTGCTTTATGGCGGCGTCCGTATGATATACGTATGGCGACCACTCTCAGCCCTGAGCCCGGCGTATCTTCATCCGCTGAAGACACCACCGCGCAAGTCATGTCCCTGGAGAGCCAGTATCTCCTGCAAAATTATGCCCGTTACCCGCTGGTGCTGGAGCGCGGCAAGGGCTGCTACATATATGACGTCAAAGGCAACCGCTATCTGGATCTCATCAGCGGTATTGGCGTAAATTCGCTCGGTTACGCCCATCCGAGGATTACCAAGGTCATTCGCCAGCAGGCTGGTCTACTGCTCCACACCTCCAACCTGTACTATCACGAGTACCAGGGCCGCCTGGCCGAGCGCCTCGCCAAGATTAGCGGCTTGAACCGCGCCTTCTTTTGCAATTCGGGCGCAGAGTCCATGGAGGGTGCGCTGAAGATGATTCGAGCGCACGGCAACTCCATTTCGCCTGACAAGACCGCCATCATCTCCCTGGACAACTCCTTCCACGGGAGAACTCTGGGCGCTCTTTCCATCACCGGGCAGCCCAAATACCGCAAAGATTTCGAGCCGTTGCTGCTAGGCCCGCGGTTTGTTCCCCGCAATGATATCGCCGCTCTGGAAGCCGCTTTCGATGACAATGTAGCCGGTATCGTCCTTGAATTTATTCAGGGCGAGGGCGGCATATATCCCATCTCGGAGAAGTTTGCGCGCAAGGCCAGCGAACTTGCCGCGAAGCACAATGCGCTGCTGGTTTTTGATGAAATCCAGTGTGGCGTAGGCCGCCCGGGCGCGTACTTCGCTTATCAGTTGCTAGACCCGGTGCTAGTGCCCGATATTGTTATCGCCGCCAAGCCCATGGCTTGCGGTATTCCGATCGGCGTGGTCATTGCAAATGAGAAGGCAGCTGCGGCGATTAAGCCCGGCATGCACGGCTCTACCTATGGCGGCGGACCGCTGGCTTGCCGCGTGGCGCTTGAGTTCTTCGATATTCTCGATGAACTCCTGCCCTCTATCAACTCCGTCGGTGGCTATTTCCGCATGAAGCTGACCGGACTTATGCGCGAATTCCAATTCATCAAGGACGTACGCGGCCAAGGCTTGATGATGGGCGTAGAACTCGATTTTCCCTGCAAGCAGCTTGTCTTGGACGGTATGAAAGAGGGAATTCTGTTTAACTGCACGCACGATACAGTGCTGCGTTTCCTCCCGCCGTACATCCTCACCGAGCAGGATGTGGATCGCGCCATAGCCGCGCTGGTGCGGGTGTTCAAAGCTGTCAAATAGCCAATTGACAGCTGTCCATCCATTCCTGTACACTTGTACGTATATGCCAAGCACCGGCACAAAAATGGCCTTGAAAGCCACGGATTTCCGCTCGAATCTATTTCAGCATCTGGAATCTGCCGCCAATGGTACGCCGGTCTCCATTCAATACAAAGGCAGAGAATATCAACTCATGGCCCTGACTGCTAAAGGAAAGCTCGATAGTTTTTACGCTTCCGGTGAACCGGAGGAGCTGTTCGCCGATCCAAACGACCAGTTGTTTTCCGACGATCCGTTGTTGAAGAAACACCGGGAAGACGAATGGGCGGCGAAGTGGGATAACCGGCTCGCGACGAAGTGAATCGCGTACATCTCGACACGCACGTTGCGGCACGTCTGGCCGGTCGCAATAAGATCACTCTATCCAATCACGCTCGGCATCTGATCAATTTTGCTCCGGTTGTCATTTCGCCGGTTGTGGTGCTGGAACTTGAACTACTTGTGGAGATCGGCCGGCTAAAATCATCGGTCGATCACATATTGGAACTCCTCCGGCAACTGGGAGTTTCCATTTTGGAGCAGGCATTCCCCCAGGCTTGCTGGGCATCCAGAGCCCTAACCTGGACGCGTGATCCGTTCGACCGGCTGATAGTCGGGCACGCCATGGCCGATGAGCAATCCGTTCTCATCAGCCTTGACGAAGACATACACCGCCATTACAAACACGCGGCCCGCTAGCTGCGGCTTTTACAGCAATTCTTCGCGCTTCTGCGCCTCCAACGTTTTCACAATTTTGCTGACATCCTGCGCTTTGCTGCGATGTCCCACCAATAATGCATCGGGCGTGTCCACAATAACCAGATTCTCCACACCCACCAAGGCTACGGTCTTTTTTGCGTCCACGTAGTTGCCGCGGCTGTCCTCCGCAATTAAATCGCCGCGAGAAGCGTTGCCGTTCGCGTCCTTATCTGCCAGGTCGTAAACCGCCTCCCAGCTGCCCACATCGTTCCACCCGATGTCATCCAGCGCCAGGCCTGCCACTTTTTGCGCTTTTTCGATGATGGCGTAATCGACCGAAACGTTCTCGCAAAGCGGGTAAGCTTCATCCAGCTTTTTAGCGAAGCTTTTGCTTTCGAAGGACGGCAGGCCGGCTAGCAGCGTCGCGGTCTTGGGCTGATGCTCTCGCATCAATTCGAGTACTGTGGACACGCGCCAGAAGAACATGCCCGCATTCCAAAAGAAATTTCCACGGTCCACAAACTTCTTAGCCGTTTTGGCGTCCGGTTTTTCCCGGAAGCTAGTTACCGGCGCGGCGCTGGTATTGCCCGGCTGCAGGTTCTTGGGAAACTCGATATAGCCATATCCTGTCTCCGCCCAACGGGGCTGAATACCAAGAACCACTACGCTTTCGTTCTCCGCCGCCTTGAACGCCGCCTTGACGAAACTACGGAAACGCGCCTCCTTCAAGATGAGATGGTCCGCTGGAAAAACACCCATCATGGCGTCCGGGTCGACGTTCGCCAGAATCTGAGCCGCCAAAGCAATGCAGGGCGCCGTATTGCGCTGCGCGGGCTCGGCAATAATCTGCCGCTTCGGCACCTCAGGCAGCTGTTTGCGAATCTCCGCCTGCAGATACTCGTTCGTGACGATCCAGATATGCTCCGGCGGAATAACCGCTTTCAAACGGTCAACCGTCTGTTGAATGAGGGTTCGCTCTCCGAAAAAACGCAAAACCTGTTTCGCGTTGCGCTTGCGGCTGCGCGGCCAAAACCGCGTACCGCGGCCGCCGGCCATGATCAGACCGTACCGATGATTTGCCATAAATTGAAAATGAGTGCTCTCTACGGATCGGGGTTACCCGGATTCAGCGGTATTGGCTTTTCTGGCAGCTGCGAATCGGGGAAGCCGCGCACGATATGCAATGTCCGGCTCCAGCGCGTCCTTGAGAAGAAATGCTCTCCCAAATCGAGCATATGGCTGAAGAGCGAGTGTATCGAAGAGCCCGCCAAGTCGTCCGTCGTAGCCTTGTAGGACCAATAGATGAGCAGTGGTTTACCGATGATGTTGTCGCGCGGTACAAATCCCCAATAGCGGCTGTCCAGCGAATTGTCACGGTTGTCGCCCATCGCAAAATAACTGTTCGGTGGTACGATGACTTCGCCATTCCGCACGTGATGATCCAGCATTTCGTGCTGAAGTTCCGCCTGTAATCCCTCGGCAAACGGTGATGCGGAGCCCGGGAAGTTATCCCGGCTCTCATCGTAGGGAAACTTATGGTACGTGTACGGCTCATTTACCGCTACGCCGTTCCGGTAGATCTGCCGATGGACCATCTTTAAGTGGTCGCCAGGAACGCCAATGACGCGCTTTACGAATGTCTGGCTGATATCCGCCGGATACCGGAATACGATGACATCGCCGTGTTTGGGCTGCTCATAAGGCAGCAAATATTTGCTGATTTCTCCCGCCGGCGCAAACGCCAGCTTGTCGACTAGAAGATGGTCTCCGATGAGCAGCGTATCTTCCATGGAGCCGGTAGGAATGACGAAGGCTTGCACCAGCGTGGTGGTCCCAAACAGCAGCAGTAGAATCGTCACCGCCCACTCTGCAATGCTGTTCCGGGCCGGATCCTGTTTGGCCTTAGTTGGCCGGTCGGCCTGGGCCGTTTCTACAGTAGCTGTGTTTTCTGCCATTGAATCTTTGCTTGAATCACTCTAAAGCGGCTTCCCGACAATATTCTAACGTCTGACAAATTCCCGGCGCGTCTTTATTGTATCGTCCGGGCAACATAACCCGGACGAATGGCAGTACCCTAAAAGTAGGGCATACACAGAGGAGAGCTATGTACAGGAATCAAATTTTACTTGCGACGGCGATTACATTGAGTTGTCTGACGCTTGCGTGCGGATCCAAAGGGCCGACCGATCAACAGCTCACTACCGATATTCAGGCTAAGCTTTACGCCAACGATGCGACTAAAGCGGCCAACGTAAATGTCGCGGTTAAGGATGGTGTGGTTACTCTAACCGGCGACGTTCCCAGTTCCGACGTGGAACTGCAGGCGATGAAGATCGCCAACAGCGCGGCGGGCGTGAAGACCGTGAGCGATCAGATGAAGCTGAACGACGCGCTCGCGGCCAATTCACCTCCACCGGCCCAAATCGCGCCCCCTCCGAGCGAACCGGCTCCCATGAACCCGACCCCGGCGCGGCCCCCCAAAAAGACGACTCCTCTACCGGCCGCTCCGGCACCCGTTGCAACATCACCTGCGCCCGATCCCGCTCCGCCTGTCCAGGCAGCACAAGTTCAGGATACGCAGGCCCCACCCCCACCCGCGCCCATGGCGCCGCAGGATCCGCCTCCGCCCGTCCGTAGAGAGCCAGTTACCGTGACCATTCCGGCGGGCGAGCGTCTGGCAATTCGCATGGTCGACGGGATCGATAGCAAGGTCAATACCGAAGGACAAACGTTTCGCGCTTCTCTCGACGCCCCGCTCACCTCTGACGGCCGGGTGATTGTGCCTGTTGGCGCGCCTGTCACTGTGTTGTTGGCGAGCGCAAAGGGCGCTGGCCGTATCAAAGGGCAGAGTGCCGTGGAAGTGCGCGTGACCAGCCTTCGGTACCGCGGTCAAGACGTGCCGGTGAACACCAGCGTTTACCAAGAACAAGGCAGCGCCCGGGGCAAGCAGAGCGCAATTCGTACCGGCATTGGCGCGGCTGCGGGCGCACTGATCGGCGGCTTGGCGGGCGGCGGCAAAGGTGCAGCAATTGGTTCGGCGGCGGGCGGTGGTGCGGGAATCGGCGTACAGGCGCTGACTCACGGCCAGCAAGTGAAAATTCCCTCAGAGACTCCGCTGACCTTCCGCTTGGAGGCGCCGCTCAACTTGACCGTGAAGCGCTAGCCCAGAGGGCGCGCGCTAGCCTGTTTTGTGTGGGGACGTTTAGACCGTCATGAAAATCTGACCGCCTTTATCCAAACGTGCCGGTCTTAAGCGCGCACCCTCCCAAAATAGGCTCGCCCGTCGCCAGTTCGAACTTCCGGGCATGCAGGGGAGAAAGGAGAGTTGTCCCGCCCAGTAGACCATCTGCTAGCGGGCCGCCCTTATGTGGGCAGTCGGCTTGTACGGCGAAAATCTGTCCAGTGCGTGTATGAAAGACCGCCACGCGCTCGCCGGCCATCTCGATCTGGGGCGGCGAATACGTGGACGAACGGGATTCGCGTTTTATCAACCACGCCATATTCAGAAGGAAGCCGCCCGGGCTTGCTCTGGGCGTCTTTTCCGCCCGGCTAAGTTTTTCGAATACCGCCGAGACGGATTTTAAGTTATATTCGCGGCACGCCTATATCAGATGGGGTTTGGTCAGCGGAACTCCTGGACCTAGTAGTGCACCGAGGGATCTTCTTCTATCTCTCCGCTGCATGCCCACTCCACCAGGTCTGTCACCATGCTCTTGCATGATCCGCATCCCAAGCCGGCCCAGGTTCCTTCCATCACGGTCTGCTCCCATAGCGGCGAACGGTCTGCTCCCATAGCGGCGCCACCAGTTCGTACACACGGCCCCGGTGCTGCGCGCATTCGCCTACCACGTAGATATTTGCGTCGTCCACCGATCGCATATGGTTATCCACGATAATCGCGCGTTCCACGGTTAGTCCGCTGCGCACTGCAATGTCGATGTTTGGTTTAATACCGGTCGAAATTACGACCATGTCATACTCCAGCATCGACCGTCTTTGAACGCCAGCCCGGTCACTCTGTCTTCGCCCAGAACCGACGTCGTATTTTTCGACAGATGCACGCGGATGCCCATCTTCTCGATGCTCGCCTTTAGAATTGCGCCCGCTTGTGGATCCTGTTGCTGTCCCATGAGATAGGAGCCGCGGTGAATTACGTCCACTTCTATCCCGAAGTTTTGTAATCCACGGGCCGCCTCCAGGCCCAGCAAGCCTCCGCCAATTACGGCCGCCCGGCCCTTTCCACTGGCGTATCCGGCGATCTCGCGGCAGTCGTCTTGGGTACGAAAACGAAGAGTCCCGGTTTATATCCGCCATCCGGCAGCATAAGCCCTTCCATCGGAGGAATGTAGGCGCTGCTCCCCGTCGCAATGACCAGCTTGTCAAAAGGCTCTACCGTTCCCTCGCCGCCCAGTACGCACCTGGACTTGCGCAGTATAGTCTCTACGTACACATTCCGATGCAGCGTGATGTCGTTGGCTTTGTACCATTCGAGCGGATTGAGGAAAATTTCGCTCTCTTCCTGTGACCCGTTCAATACGTTGGAAAGCAAAATACGGTTGTAATTGCCATACGGTTCGTCTCCGAACGTCGTAATTTCGAACTGGTCCGCGCCGCCGCGAGCCAGGATATCCTCAACGGCCCTTGCACCGGCCATCCCATTACCGATGACAACGAGATTTGGTTTCGCCATACCGTCAAAACTCCATAAATCTGATATCCAGAACCACGGAGCCCGCGACCCGTTCGCCGGCCGCCACGACAACTTCAATCTTCAAATCCGGTTGCAGATGCTCAACAGCTGCCAGTGGCACATGCACGGCACTCTTTGCGCCGATAGGGAAATAGCGCATCGGCTTGCCGTCTCTTAGCAGCACTACGCAGACTAGCTCCGGCGAGGAATTTCCCGCTCTGAAATAAATAGTCTGTGTTCGTTTTATCGGCAGGTACTACATACGAGAGCGGCGGCTGAAGGGCGGCAGGCTCAGCCAACCGCGCCCCCGTAAAGCTGAAAATTCCTTGCAGGAACGCCGGCTTCTCTAACACATATTTCCTTTCTGAATACGAACTGCGCAGACTTTGAATTCGGGCATGCGCGAGGTTGGATCTAAAACCGGATTGGTCAGCAAGTTCGCGCGGGCATCGCCGGGAAAGTGGAATGGCACGAACACCGTGTCCATGCGTATGGTCGAAGTAAGCTGGGCGGACATGCTTGCCCTGCCACGGCGCGTGGTGAGGTCCACCGGGTCGCCTTCAGAAATTCCGTACGTTTGGGCCATCGAAGGATGGATCTGCACGTAGGCTCTGGGAACCGATTTAACTAGTTCTTCAACTCGCCGCGCCTGCGTGCCGGATTGATAGTGCGCCATCACTCTGCCCGTCGTCAAGTAAAGAGGAAATTCCTGATCCGGTTGCTCGACCGCGCCGGAAAACTCCACCGGATGAAAACGCGCGCGGCCGTCCGGGGTCGCGAATTTATCAAGGAACACTCTGGGAGTTCCGGGATGCGCTTCGCTCGGGCACGGCCAGAAAACGCCGTCTTCTTTGGCGATCCGTTCGTACGTGATGCCGGAGTAATCGGCCACCCCTCCGGCCGAAGCGCGCCGCAGTTCATCGAACACCGTTACCGGATCGCTGCTGAACATCTCTCCGTACCCAAGGCGGCCGGCGATCGCGGCAAGCGCCTCCAAGTCCGTCCGCACGCCGGCTGGCGCGTTCACCGCCTTCTTCCGCAGCAGCACCCGCCCTTCAATATTCGTCATCGTCCCTTCTTCTTCCGCCCACTGCGCGGTTGGCAGTACGACATCCGCCAGTGCAGCCGTCTCAGAAAGGAAAATATCCGACACTACCAGGAAATCCAGCGCTTCCAGCCTCTTCTGCACATGGCCGGCGCGAGGGGCAGATACGGCCAGGTTAGAGCCGAAAACAAACAGCGCCCGTATGCCTCCCTCTTTGCCCATGCTGTCCAACATCTCGTAAGCGGAACGCCCGGGTCCGGGCAAATCTTCTTCCCGAATGCCCCACACTTTCGCGATGTGCGCCCTATGCTCCGGGTTGTCGATCTTGCGGTAGCCTGGCAGTTGATCGGCCTTTTGCCCATGCTCGCGCCCGCCCTGTCCGTTTCCTTGGCCCGTGAAGCAGCCGTAGCCGCAGTACGGTTTTCCGCTTTTCCCCAACGCTAGTGCAAGATTGATGAAGGCTAAAACATTGGTAACCCCGTTGCTCTGTTGTTCCGGCCCGCGCGCCGTCAGCACCATCGCCCTGGATGCTTGACCCAGCATTCTCGCCGTCAGTTCTAATTGCCGCTGTGGAATGCCTGTAATGCGCTCCACGCGGTCTGGCCAGTAGGAAGAGACCGTTACGCGCACCCGCCCGAAACCGCTGGTACGCTCGTCAATGAAGGCTTCGTCTATATAGCCTTCTTTGATGGCGATGTACAGTAAGCCGTTTGCCAGGGCGGTGTCCGTGCCTGGCGTGATCTGCAAATGCAGCGTGGCCGCCATGGCGGTCGGTGTTGCCCGCGGATCAACCACGATCAGCGAGCCGCCGTTTTTTGCTTGCGCCTGGAAATGCTGCATGATGGGCGGCATCGTCTCCGCCATATTGCTCCCGATCACCAGGATCGTTTGCGCACGCTGAATATCTTCCAGGGGGAAGGGAAGTCCGCGGTCCATGCCGAACGCTTTTACTGCCGCGGCCGCGGCCGATGACATGCAAAACCGGCCGTTGTAATCGATTTGTGAAGTCCGCAGCGCCACGCGCGCGAACTTGCCCAGCGAATACGATTTCTCATTCGTGAGCCCGCCGCCCCCGAACACTCCCACGCCATCTTTTCCGTACTGCGCTTGTACGTTGCTCACATTCGCCGCGATAAAGTCCAGCGCTTCTTCCCACGTCGCTGGCTCCAGCGAACCCCTCTTTTCTCTACGGACGAGAGGGGCTTGAAGACGCTCTGGCTGGTTTAATAGTTCCGCGGACGTCCAGCCTTTTTGGCAGAGCCCGCCCTTATTTGTTGGAAAATTCCGTTGCTTCACTAACACGCCTTTGCTGCTGGCAGCCAGATTCATCCCGCATTGCAGAGCGCAGTTGGGACAGTGGGTTTCTGCCACACGCTCAGCGATTAGCTAGTTTTATGCCTCGCGCCCGTAAAATTTCCGGGACTCGATACATGCCGAATGACACGACGGCCGCCTTTCCAGAATGAATTGCATTTTGGTTTTTCGCGGAACGTGGCGAATTGCTGAACCGGGGCGCAACGCGCCGGATAGCAGTTGCCTTGCAGTGTAGCGAATATCATCACGTTTGCCCAATTAAAGTTTTTGATTGCCCACTGCGGCATTAGCTATCGATTTGCAAACGCCGCTCTTGCAAACGCTGGTCCGGCGGTTAAGATAGCGGTGTAGGCTGGGCAGCACAATGCGGATTACCATAGCTCACGGCAAAACCAAAGCGGAAGTGATCCGGACGGTCGACCGCTCTTTCGATGAACTCTTCAAGAACATCGGTCCCCTT
>DATHIZ010000109.1:0-20888 GCA_035316385.1 Bryobacteraceae bacterium
CGGCGCTCCGCTGGTGGTCATCGGCGCGCCGCTTGCGATCGATCCCCACGCCTTCCGCACCGCTCAAGGTGACTTGGAATCCATGCTGCGCCTGATTTGCGAAAAGGTGCACGCGTATGGCGACGTCAAAACACGAAAGGAATTTTCATCATGACTGCCAGCATGCCTGGCTTGGTAAATTATTCGCGCGAACCGCTCTCGGTGGAACTGCGTGAAGTGCCCGTTCCTGAAATCGGCGAGCGCGACGTCTTGCTGCGCGTAGGCGCGGTCAGCGTTTGCGGCAGCGATCTGCACCAGTGGCGCGGGTCCCACGGCTGGGCCGTCAATTATCCCTGTATCCTCGGACACGAGTTCGCGGGCACCATAGCAAAAACCGGCGCGCGCGTAGCAAGTTTCAAGGAAGGCGATCGCGTAGTGAGTGAAACGGCGGCGGTGATTGATGAATCCTCCCCGCTAAGCCGGACGGGTCTCTATAATCTGGACCCCACGCGCCGCGGCTTCGGCTATGGTGTCGACGGCGCAATGACGGAATATGTCCGCGTGCCGGAACGCTGTCTGCACCGCATTCCTTCCGGTTTGGTCTTCGAAAAGGCCGCACTGACTGAGCCGTGCTGCGTTGCCTACAACGCGGTCTGCGTGAACGGCCGTGTGCGCCCCGGCGACAGTGTCCTCGTGCTCGGCCCTGGACCCATTGGTTTGCTGTGCGCCATGATGGCAAAACTCAGCGGCGCCGGGCACATCATTATGGCGGGCCTGCCCAGCGATCAATTCCGCTTCAGCGTGGCGCGCCAACTTGGCGCGGACGCAACGCTCGATGCCGGCGTCATCGACCATATTTCGCAATACGGCGATGGGCTGGGCGTCGATGTAGCCATCGATGCTTCGGGCGCGTCCGCCACTCTGCAGATGGCTTTACGGCAGTGCGGCCTGCCGGGCAAATCATCAAGGTGGGCTGGGGACCGCAGCCCATCCAGTTCAGCCTGGATCCCCTTGTCCAGAAAAACATCACCCTTTCCGGCAGTTTTTCGCACAATTGGCCCGTGTGGGAGCGCGTCCTGTCGATGATCGGTTCTGGCCAAATCGCGCTTGACCTGATCATCAGCCGCGTCGCATCCCTCCCCGAATGGCATGAGTGCTTTGAAAAAATGGAGCACGGCGAATACGTTAAGGCGGTTCTAAAGCCGTAAATGCCGCTCAATATCTCCGCCTTTCCTAAGTGCTACCTGGAGCAGATTGCCGCCGGGCAGATGTCGGTGTTTGAGTGGATCGAAACGGCAAAGCAGCTGGATGCCGATGGCCTTGAAATGTATGAGGGCTTCTTCACCAGTTTTGAGAGCGGCTATCTGGATTTGGTTGGTGAAGCCATTCACTCCGCCAGTTTCAAAATGCCGATGCTCTGCTGCTCGCCGGATTTCACCGCGCCCGACGCAAGCAAGCGCAAGCGCGAGATAGACCGCGAAGCCCACATGATTCGCATCGCGCGCCGTCTGGGCGGCCCCCGCACGGTTTGCCGCGTACTAAGCGGACAGCGTTACCCGGAGGTCGAATGGGAGCAAGGCCGCGAGTGGGTATTGCAGGCTCTTCACGAACTCATCCCAGTTGCCAAGGAGAATGACATCGTGCTCGGCATGGAGAACCATTACAAGGATGGTTTTTGGAAGTATCCCGAGTTCGCCCAGAAACAGGATCGGTTCCTCAGCATCATCAACGCCATTTTTGAAACGGATCACTTCGGCGTCCAGTACGACCCGTCCAACGCCGTCGTTGCCGGAGACGATCCGGTTGAACTATTGCGTCAGGTTGCGGGCCGCGTCGTCAGCATGCACGCCAGCGACCGTTACTTAACCGAGGGCACTCTGGATGATCTTCGTCAAAGCGACGGCACCCTCGGTTATTCACCGAATCTGCATCACGGCGTCACGGGTAAAGGCCTGAACGATTACGATTCCATTTTCCGCATCCTGGCGGAACACCAGTACCGGGGCTGGGTCAGCATTGAAGACGGCATGAACGGCATGGAGGAGATGGCTGAATCCATCGCTTTTCTACGCCGCATGAGTGACCGGTATTTTCCCGCCTGAACAATTATCATGCCGGCTTAACGCTGTCCATCAGGGCGAAAAAGCCCTCCGCCAGAGTGGGGTGAATGTAGATCGCGCCTTTCAGCAGCGTGTAAGGCCGCTCGGCCAGCATCAGCGTGCTTAAGATCTGCACCAACTCGGCGCCCTCTGCCGCCAGAATGGCCGCTCCGAGCACAAAATCGGTTTCGGCGTCTACCAGCAGCTTCATGAAGCCGTCGGTTTCCCCCCGCTCGCGCGCTCTCGCCACCCTGGTCATCGGCACTTTTCCGATCTTCAACTTGCGGCCCTGTGCGCGTGCCTCCTTTTCCGTCATTCCCACGCGGCCGAGCGTCGGGTCGGTGAACACGCCATAAGGAATAATGCGAGTGGCGGTGCTCAGGCTTTTGCCTTCGTACAAGTTGCCGTAAACAATCTGATAGTCGTTGTACGAAATGTGCGTAAAGGCCGGGCCGCCGTTCACATCGCCGATCGCCCAGATATCCGGCGCGCTGGTTTCCAGCCGGTCATTGACCGCGATATGGCCCTTTTTATTGATCTCTACACCGGTTTTGTCCAGGTCCAAATTCTCGGTCTGCGGCGCGCGGCCGGTGGCCACCAGCAGATGCGAACCCGTGACCACTTGTCCGCCCACAGTCAACTGGATCTGCTGCCCGCTCTTCCCGGCCCGACTGGCGCGGGCGTTCAGAATAAACTTCACACCTTCCGCTTCGAGGCACTTCTGCAGTTCGGCGGCTGCGTCCTCATCCTCGTTCGGCAAAATCTGCTTGCCGCTGTGGACCACGGTCACTTCGCTTCCGAAGCGCCGGAACATCTGGCCAAACTCCAGTCCTACGTATCCGCCCCCCAGCACCAGTAAGTGTTCGGGCACTTCCGTCAGTTCCATCAGACTGACGTTGGTCAGATATGGGACCGAATCCAGGCCATCCAGTGCGGGAATGGCCGGCTTCGCTCCGGTATTAATGAAGATACGGCTCCCTTGCAAAACGTGCTGGCCTGCCGCCAGAGTTTTGTTACCGGTAAATCGCGCGCTCTCGCGATAGATGTCCAATTCGTTCTGGAAGGTCTTTTCCCAACCGGTGCGCGAACGCTCCACTACGTCCGACTTACGCCGTAAGACTTTTGGCATGTCCATGCTCACGGCCGCGCTGGAAGCGCCCGTCCGCACGCCCCATCGTTCCGCGTTGCGAACGTAGTGAGCGATTTGCGCACTGGCCACCATCGTTTTGGTGGGGGTGCAGCCGGTATTCACGCACGTCCCGCCCAATGGGCCTGGCTCAATCAGAGCCACCTTCTCGCCGCGGCTTGCCAGTTGATGAGCCAGCGGGTTACCGCCCTGCCCTGAACCGATTACAATCGCGTCATACTTCAAAATCTCACTCGCCAAGTGCTCCTCCGAACCTTTTAATGCCATTTGCACATCTCTAAGACAATTCTATTTATTCCGTGCCCAGTTGGCCTGCGCTATCCTAAATTCACCGCGCTTGATCTTTACCTGTCCCTTTGTTGTTTTGCTGAGACCTTGAATGTGGATTGTTCACCTTGCGCTACGCCGGCCGTATACATTTGTTGTCTTTTCCGTTCTCATCCTGATCCTCGGTTCCGTCGCCGCGCTTGTTTTACCCAAAGACATTTTTCCGTACATAGACATCCCTGTTGTCAGTATCGTCTGGACTTACACCGGACTAACGCCCGACGAGATGGAGAAGCGCATCGTCACGGTGTCGGAGCGGGCCATGACGACCACCGTCAACGACATCGAGCACATGGAGTCGCAGTCTTATGACGGCGTCGCCATCATCCGGGTTTTCTTTCAACCTAAAGTAAAAGTCGAACTGGCGCTTTCGCAGATCACGTCCATCGTGCAGACCGTCCTGCGCATCATGCCGCCCGGGACCTTTCCGCCCGCCATTTTGAAATACGACGCATCGAGCGTCCCTGTCCTGCAGCTCGGTCTTTCCGGAGACGGCCTCACCGAGCAGGATCTTTTTGATCTGGGTCTGAACTTCATCCGCACGCGTCTGGCAACGGTGCAGGGCGCCTCCGTTCCGCTCCCCTGGGGCGGCAAGTCAAGGCAGGTCATGGTGGATCTCGATCCGGATGCGCTGTTCGCCAAACATCTTTCGGCCAGCGACATTTCCACCGCGCTCGGCAATCAGAATCTGATCCTGCCTGCCGGGACGGCGCGCGTCGGAAATATCGAATATCTGGTTCGCACCAATAGCAGCCCCACGACTGTTGAGGCTTTTAACGATCTGCCGGTTCGCGCCGCCAATGGAGCTATCGTTTATCTAAAAGATGTTGCGCAAGTTCGCAATGGATACGCGGTGCAGACCAACGTTGTGCGCCAAAATGGCCGGCGCGGGGCGCTTTTAAGCGTCCTCAAGAACGGTCAAGCCTCAACGCTGAATATCGTCAACGAAATCCGGGAAGCTTTGCCCCGGGTAGTAGCCGATCTGCCACCGGCTCTGCGCATCACCCCGCTTTTCGACCAATCCGTCTTCGTGCGCGCATCCATCAACGAAGTTCTGCGCGAAGCCTGCATCGCCGCTTTCCTGACGGGCTTGATGATTCTGCTCTTCCTGGGAAGCTGGCGCAGCACGCTCATCGTTTGCACTTCCATCCCGCTTTCCATCCTGACATCGATCTGCATTCTCGCCGCATTGGGCGAGACCATCAATGTGATGACTCTGGGCGGCATGGCGCTAGCGGTCGGCATTCTGGTGGACGACGCAACAGTCGAGATTGAAAACACGCACCGCAACTTGACTGTTCCGCATTCTTCGCTGGTCCACGCCATTCTCGATAGCGCCAGCCAGGTCGCCGCGCCCGCCCTGGTTTCCACGCTTTCCATCTGCATCGTATTTCTGCCGGTTCTCCTGTTGACGGGCGCGGCCAAATTCCTGTTCACCCCGTTAGCCATGGCCGTGGTTTTCGCCATGCTCGCTTCCTACTTCCTGAGCCGTACGCTGGTGCCAACCATGATGCACTACTTGCTCCCGGCCGAAGTCGCCCTGTATCAGCACGAGGAAGGGCAGCCCGAACCCGACGCCGCCAAAAACTGGATCTGGCATGTGCACGAACACTTCAACAAGCACTTTGAACGCTTTCGAGACCGCTATAAAGGGTGGCTCGAATGGAGCCTCCACCACCGCGCCGTTGTCTTGGCAATTTTTGCGTTCTTCGTCGTCGGGTCTTCCTTTTTGACGCTGGCGATTGGACGGGATTTCTTCCCGTACGTCGATTCCGGACAGATGCGCCTTCACGTTGTGCCTCCGCAGGGCACCCGCATCGAGCAATCCGAAACCATATTCGCCGCGATTGAAGCAGAGATCCGCAAGATCATTCCGAACGATCGGATTGAGATGATTCTGGACAATATCGGCCTGCCGAACGGCGGCATCAATCTGGCTTTCTCCAGCGGCGACACCATTAGTAACTCGGACGGCGACATTCAAATCTCGCTGAAGCCGGGCGAGAGAAAGACGCTCGAATACTCGCGCGAATTAAGAACTAAGCTGCCGTTGATATTTCCCCTGGAGACGTTCTTCTTTACCCCGGCGAACATGACCAACCAGATTCTCGACTTCGGGCTGCCGGCGCCGATCGACCTGCAAGTGGTGGGGCGTAATCCGAAGGAGAACTACCGCATCGCGCAGGACCTTTTACGCCAGGTGCAAGCAATTCCGGGAATCGTGGATGCTCACATTCACCAGCAAGTTTCGTATCCGACCATCAACGTCAACGTTGATCGCGCCAAGGCGCAGCAACTCGGCCTCAGCCAGGGCGATGCCGCTAAAAGCATGTTGATCTCGCTTTCCGGCACCTCGCAAACCGCGCCCAACCAATGGTTGAATCCTCTAAATGGCGTCAACTACCAGGTGGTTGTCCAAAGCCCCCTGTCCCGCATCGATTCATTCGAAGCTCTGCAGCGCACGCCTATAACCTCGGCCGGCGGATCAAACAGTCAATTGCTGGCGAACCTTGCCACCATCCAGCGCGACGCCTCCACTATCGTGGTGGACCATTACAACATTCAGCCGACTTTCGATATTTATGCCGATGTGGACCAGCGCGACCTGGGCGGCGTTGCGAATGAGATTCACAAGATCATTGAACGCACGGAAAACGACAAACAGAAGAAACTCCCCGGCGGCACGGTGCTGGCGCTGCGCGGCGAAGTGACTACCATGGAGCAATCGTTCACCCGCCTGCTGATCGGTATTGCTTGCGCGGTGGTCATTGTCTATCTTTTGATGGCCGTGAACTTTCAGAGCTGGCTCGATCCATTCATTATTCTGATGGCGCTGCCCGGCGCCTTTTCCGGCATCTTGTGGATGTTGTATCTCACTCACACCACCTTCAGCGTTCCATCGCTCATGGGCTCCATCATGACCATCGGCGTGGCCACCGCGAATGCAATTTTGCTGGTGGTGTTCGCCAATGATGAGCGCGCCAACAAGAAAGACCAGTGGGAGGCGGCGCTGTCGGCCGGACATACCCGCTTGCGGCCCGTCTGCATGACAGCGCTGGCCATGATTATCGGCATGCTGCCCATGGCGCTCTCCTTTGGCGAGGGCGGCGAACAGAATGCTCCGCTGGGCCGGGCGGTTATTGGCGGATTGCTGTTCGCCACGGTTGGTACTCTCTTTATCGTCCCTATCATGTATTCGCTGCTGCGCAAACAAATCCCCATCGATTACGACGAGCGTATCGACAAAGAATATAAAGGGGAGGCATAACAATGGCTGAATCGGCTGAACCAGCGCCGGAACGGCCCGGCAAGCAAGGCCACTCACCGCGGCACTGGTTTCTGTTTTTGATATTCTTAGCCGGCGTGGCGGTGCTCTTCATCTTCGTCGGATGGATACCGCGTCAAAAGCAAACCCAACAGATTGACAAGGAAGCACAAGCCCGGACGCAGGCTCACCCCAAAGTAGAAGTGACGAAAGTTACCCGCGCCACCACCACGAGCGATTTGACGATTCCCGGGACCACGCTTGCTTATACGCAAGCCTTTGTCTTTGCGCGAGCATCCGGCTACGTCACCAAGCGTTTGGTCGACATCGGCGACCGCGTGCGCAGCGGCCAGCTTCTGGCGGTGATTGACTCTCCCGATCTGGACCAGCAGGTTTCGCAGGCACGCTCCACCTTGGCCCAGAGCCAAGCCGCGGTTGTCCAACTGCAATCTCAACAACATCTGGCGCAGCTCACCTGGGATCGCTACAAGGTGCTGGTCTCCAAAGGCGTTTTTTCCAAGCAGGATGGAGACAACCAGGAAGCGGGCTCAAAAGTGGCCGACGCTAACGTCCTGGCGGCCCAGAGCAACGTGCAAGCGAACCGCGACAATCTGCAGCGGCTGCTGGTTCTGCAGCAATATGAACAGGTGACCGCACCCTTCGATGGTGTCATTACCGCGCGCAACATAGATGTCGGATCGCTCATCAGCGCAACGGGGACCGGCTTAGGGATCAGCCCCTCGGGCACGCCGAGTTCCACGCAAGCCGGCGCTCAGGGTACGAATTCCGGCCCCTCCGGAGATCTTTCCTCCTCAGTGGCGCCCTCCACCGGCGGCTCACAGGGGGGCGGGATGTTCGGCATTGCCAGTCTCGACCCGTTGCGAATCCTGGTCTCCGTCCCGGAAGCGTATGCGTCCTTCGTCCGGATGGGCGAGCGGGCAAGCCTCACGTTTCAAGGGATACCGCCGTTAGAAGTCGAGGGAAAAATCGCGCGCACATCCTCTTCCATCGACCCCAATACACGCACCCTGCTGGTGGAAATACAGGCACGTAACCCCACCGGCAAGCTGTTGCCTGGAATGTACGTCATGGTGGATTTCGTTCAACTCAAGGCAACGCCGCCCATAGTGGTTCCCGGGGAGGCCATCGTAGTGCGCAACGGCAAGAACATGGTTGCCGTGGTGGAAGATAGACACGTGCATCTACAAACCGTAAAGATAGGCCGTGATTATGGCGATCAAGTCGAAATCACCAGCGGACTGCAGCCCGGCGAGCTTATAGCTAGAGGCGTCAACGACGACGTACAAGAAGGCGTTGAAATAGACCCGCAATATCAGAAGCAGGCGGCGCCACAGAAATAATGAGAAGGTTTCCGGTAGTTCTGCTCCTAGTCGCAGTAGTCAACTTACAGGCACAGCCGCCAGCAGCTGTTTTACAGTCGGTGCAGGACAGCAAGGTCCAGCCTAGAACCGAACAGGCGAATACGCCGATTCGCACCTCGTTCTGGGATTTTCTTGCCCCTTACCGCACCCCTAGCGCGCCGGAATTGCGCCTGGGACCCGCGGAACGGGCGCGGACGCTGGTGCGCAACGCGTCCATTTATCTTTCGTTGTACGATGCAATCGCGCTGGCCATAGAGAATAACCTCGACGTCGAAGTATCGCGCTATAACCTGTCGGTCTCGGGCACGGACGTATTGCGCGCGAGCGGCGGCGGCTCGCTGCGCGGCGTGGACTACAACGTGACGGAGAGCCCCACCGGAGTGGGTGGTCCGGGCTCTCCGCTGCTAAATAGCGCGGCTTCCTCGGTGACTCCTACTACGCCCACGGTGAATGACCTGACGTCGCTGAATATTCTGAGCGGAACACCAACGAGTCTGTCCCAGCAGGGAGCCGCTGCGTATTCGGCAGGCCCCGCCATCCCCGTGTTCCAGCCTACGTTGACGGGCACGAGCACCTACTTCCAGCGCGCCAATACTCCTATACTTGTGACAACTACCAGCCCAGTGGCGGGGAGTTCGCAGGCTGTACATTTCACAGCTGCCAATTACGCGCTGGTGCAGGGTTTCAGCTACGGGACGCAAGTGGAAGTGAATGTAAATAACGCGGCGCAAGTGGCCTATACTCCGCAAAGCCAGTACAATCCGTTTTCCGTCCCCAATACATCGATCACCGTCAGCCAGCCTTTGCTGCGAGGCTTCGGCAGAGAACTCAACCTCC
This sequence comes from Bryobacteraceae bacterium, assembly GCA_035316385.1. GTDB lineage: Bacteria > Acidobacteriota > Terriglobia > Bryobacterales > Bryobacteraceae > Bog-105. The sequence continues at coordinate 9,037 of DATHIZ010000109.1, forward strand.
GATATTTGCGGATCGCCGCGATCAACCAGAAAATCACACGGCTGGTGTTCTATCAGCAACTCATCAGCACGGTCTATGGCGTCGCCCGGCTTTACTACGATCTGGTTAGCCTGAATGAAAGCGCCGCGGTGAAGCGGCAGAGTTTACAGGCAGCTCGCAAGTTGGCCGAAGATGACGCGGCGCAAGTAGAACAAGGAACTTTGGCGCCTTTAGAACTAACCCGGGCGAATGCGCTGGTGACGTCCAGCCAGCTCGACCTTATTCAGTCGGAAGGACTTGTTCATCAGCAGGAAGTGATACTGAAATCGCAACTGGCGCGCCAGGGCTCCGCCGATCCAATCCTTCTGAACCTGCCGATTGTTCCTACGGACGTTATCGCGATTCCGGCGGTTGACGATCTGAAGCCTATAGACGCCCTGGTTGCCGATGCGCTGGCTACCCGGCCCGATCTGGCGCAAGCTGCGCTGCAAGTGCAGAGCGGGCAAATTTCCGCGAAAGCGTCGCGCAATGGCGTGCTGCCTGAGATCAATTTGATCGCCAATTTCCAGACCCGCGGCAGCTCCGAAATTCCCTACACACAGCTAGGCACTCCGGGCACGGGCGCGATTACCGCTCCAGCCGATTTGGCAATAGCCAGCTTGCGTACATCGCACATCTATCAAGCCGGAATCCAGCTAAACCTGCCGCTCAAAAACAGCGTGGCGCAGGCCGACGCCGCGCGAGACCTACTGCAACTACGGCAGGTGGAGGCCAGAACGCAGTCGCTGGCGAACCAAGTCCGGCAGCAAGTCGAAAATGCGGTGATCGCACTACAGACCGCCCGTTCCGCGCTGGAAGCCGCCACACAGACCCGCCAGTATCAGGAGCAACTGGTACAGGCGGAGCGCGATAAATTGACGGTTGGCGCCTCCACGAACTTTCTGGTGATTCAGCAGGAAAGCTATCTGGCACAGGCCCGCTCCACGGAAGTGGCGGCGCGCAGCGTGTGGATCAAGGCGCGGGTGGCTCTCGATCGCGCACTGGGCAACCTGCTGGACAAGAACGGGATTACTTTCGACCAATCGGTAACCGGCGAACTACCGGCCACCGTGGGACCCAAACCTTAGTCGGCGTTGACGACGGGCAGCGCTACCAGATGCTCGGCGATGAACCAGACCTGCAGTTCATTGGTGCGGATAACATCGCTGACCACTAAGTCGTTCGTGCCATCATCGCCGCTATCGGCTGCGATCTTGGCAAAATCGTGCGATTCCTTCAAGATCAGCTCGTGGGCTTCGAGCAGGCGCGAAAGCTGAACCGGCGGCTCCTCCCGGTCGATGGGAGGACGCTCCAGCCGGGTGCGTTCGGCGACGTCGTGAGCCATGGCGACGGTCACGCCGCCGAGTAGCTGGATACGCTCGGCAATCGTATCTACCAATTCCGCCTGCTCCTCGAAATGTTTGTCGAGCAGCAGGTGCAGCTGATAGAAAGTATGGCCCGAAACCTGCCAATGATGCTTCTTATACATATCTCGCAGCGACATGGTGTCCACGAGAAGCTGGTTCAGGTTCTCGGCGCTTTCGAGACGTACTTCCGGGGTGAGACCGAGGGGAAGATCTACGACGGTCCCGAATTTCTGTACGATTTTGCCGCGCTGCCCGAGGACGGGGGCAGCCAATTTCTTGCCGTTTACTTTTGACATGATCACGAAGATAGATGCAGAGATCCACGTATTCGCTACAGATCAAGGAAAAAGAAAACGGTTAGAAATTTGGGAAAGGCCGGGACAGCCGACCAGGCCCATGGTCATTTCGAGTTCGGTCCGCAGAATTTCGACCACGCGCTCGACCCCCAATGCCCCGCCTGCCGCCAAGCCGTAGAGATAAGACCGGCCGATCATCACTGCCGCCGCGCCGAGAGCCAGCGCCTTAAAGACGTCGATCCCGCGCCGGACGCCGCCATCCAAGATGAGCGGCACACGCCCCTCCAGGCGTCCGGCTATGGCGGGTAACGCCTCGATGCTTGCCGGCACCGTATCCAGACTGCGGCCGCCGTGGTTCGATACGATTACGCCGTCACACCCGGCGTCCACCGCCGCCAGAGCATCGTCCGGATGCAGAATGCCTTTGAGCAGCAGAGGCACGGGAATTACGGAACGAAGCCACTCTATGTCTTTCCAAGTGACATCGGCTCCATGGGTGATCGAATAAATATTACGTCCACCAGGGCGATGGGACCCGGCGGAGACCGTGGCGCCGAGGCTGGCTAAGTTCGCGCGCGCCACGCCCGGCGGCAGTTTGAAACCAGCGCGGTGTTCGCGGTCTCGCGGCCCGTTGACCGGCACGTCCACGCAGACACAAATGGCCTCACAGCCAGCAGCCAGCACACGCTGCACCAGATCTTTCGTGAAGGCCCGGTCGGTTTGAAAGTAGAGCTGAAACCAAAGCGGGAGCCGCGAAGCCTGACGCATCGCTTCATAAGAAACGGTGGAAAAACAGGCGGCGACCAGAGTGGCCCCGCTGAGGTCCGCCCCCTTTACCGTTTCAAGTTCCCCTTCCGGGTGCACGAGTTTGTGATAAGCGGCAGGCGCCAGCAGAATGGGGAACGCGTGCTCGCGTCCGAAAAGCCGCAGCTTGGTATCGATGCTGGAGGCGTCTACCAATACGCGCGGGTTTAACCGGATGCGATTAAACGCCGCGCGATTCTCCGGGATGCTGAGACCTTCACCGGCTCCGCCCGCCACATATTCGTAGGCTGCGCTGCTTATGTGGTCCCGAGCTAGAATCTCGAAGTCATCGAGAGTCCAGAACGAGGCTAGTTGTTCCTTGCAAAGGGTTTTCAAGCCGGCCTATTTGAACTCGAGAATCTCTTTTTCTTTAGCGCGGGCCACCTGATCCAGCTTGGCAATCTGCGTATCCGTCAACTTTTGGCTGGAGTCGAGCGCTGTTTTCTCTTCGTCGGCGCTGATGAGCTTGTCTTTGAACATCTTTTTCAGGTGGTCATTGGCGTCGCGGCGGATGTTGCGCAACGCGACCCGGCGCTCTTCGGCCACATGGCTGAGTTTCTTGGCAAGGTCACGGCGGCGTTCTTCGGTGAGAGGAGGAACCGGGACGCGGATGATTTTGCCGTCGTTCGAAGGGTTCACGCCCAGGTTGGCGTTGCGAATCGCCTTTTCAATCGACGGAATGGTGGACGTGTCCCATGGCTGTACTGTGATCATGGCGGCCTCGGGGACGTGCAGTTGCGCTACCTGATTTAAAGGTACAGGCGACCCATAAGCATCTACACGCACACTGTCGAGCAGGGCTATGGTAGCCCGGCCGGTGCGGAATTGCGCCATTTCGCCCTGAAAGTCGGCAAGAACTTTCTCCATGCGCACACGCGCGCCGGATTCCACTTCTTTGACGTTCTTAAATGCGCTGCTGGGCGCGTCAGGCTCTTGTTGTACTGGTTTCATACATCTTCCACTTTAGATCCGATCAGCGGATCATTGTTCCGATCTCGTCACCCATCGCCATTCGCATTATATTTCCAGGGACCTTCAGATCGAAAACCATGATCGGCATGCGGTTGTCGCGGCACATGGCTACCGCCGAAGCGTCCATGACGCCTAGCGCCTTGGACAGCACCTCCAGATAGCCCACTTCGGGATACTTTACGGCATCGCTATGTTTCTTTGGGTCCTTGTCGTAAACACCGTCTACGCTGGTGGCTTTGGCGATGACCTGGGCATGAATCTCCAAACCGCGCAAGGTCGCGGCAGTGTCGGTAGAAAAATATGGATTGGAGGTGCCAGCCGCGAAGATGACGGCACGGCCCTTTTCGAGGTGGCGGATGGCGCGGCGGCGGATGTAAGGCTCAGCCACCTGGTGCATCTCAATCGCAGTCATCACACGCGTCGGGATCCCCAAATGTTCAAGGGCATCCTGAAACGCCAGCGCATTGATGACCGTGGCCAACATGCCCATGTGATCGCCGGTGACACGGTCCATTTTGCGGGCAGCCGCGGCAACCCCGCGGAAGATGTTGCCGCCGCCCAATACCATGCCAATCTGCACGCCGGTGCGCGCCACTTCGGCCACCTCGCCGGCCAGGGCCATCACCCGGTCATGATCGAGTCCAAAAGAAAGACTGCCGGCAAGCGCCTCACCGCTGATCTTCAGAAGAATGCGTTCGTATCTCGGCATTGGTGCAATCCGGTAGATGACTCAGTCGGTGACAGGTAACGGACTTTCCTGGATGCCGGGAGCGTCGCCCGAATCACCCACCTTGTAGCGTTCGAAGCGGGCGATGGAAATCGTGTCGCCGATTTTTGCGCCAACGGTCTTCACGAGCTCGGCGATAGAAACGGTATTCTCGCGGATGAAAGGCTGCTCGAGCAGGCAGACTTCTTCGTAGAACTTGCTCATGCGGCCCTCGGCGATTTTGTCGACCATTTTTTCGGGTTTGCCCTCTCCCCGGGCGCGTTCGCGCTGGATGTCACGCTCCTTATCGACAAGCGCCGCCGGAACTTGCTCCCTACTGACGAATTGCGGATGAGCGGCGGCGACCTGCATGGCGATGTCGCGCACCAGAGTTTTGAATTCCTCCCTGCCCGAAGCGGCTCCGTTGACGGTGTTCAGTTCTAGCAAGACGCCGATTTGCGCGCCGGTATGGATGTAGTTGCCGATTACGCCGTGCTCGCGTACTTGATAGAGCTCGAAACGCGAGATGTTGATGTTTTCGCCGAGCTTGGCGATTTTGGTTTTCACCAGGTCGCCCACAGTTGCGCCGGCGGGGTCCGCCGCGAATTTCTGCTCATACAACGCTTCGTGCGCCTTGATATTGGCGCGCTCGGCTTCGGCGAGGTTTTCAAGCTTGACGACCTTGGGTTTTGTTTCAGCGATGTGGGCGGCGATGCCGGCGGCCAGCGCTTGAAAGTCTTCGGTGCGCGCGACGAAATCGGACTCGCAGTTCACTTCCACCAGCACGCCCAGGTTGGCATCCGGGCTGATGAAGGAACTGATGAGGCCTTGCTTGGCGGAACGGGACTCTTTTTTTGTGGCGCTGGAAATGCCGCGTTTACGAAGCACGACTTCCGCCTCGGCCAGATCGCCGTTTGTTTCCTGCAAAGCCTTTTTGCATTCCATCATTCCGGCGCCCGTGCGCTCACGGAGCTGCTTTACCAATTGTGCGCTAATCTCAGCCATTTTGTTTGTATCCTCTTATTACACACGTGGGGCGACCAAGCCATGCGTGGCCGGTCGCCCGATATTTAACCTTTCCGTAACGGTCGATTAGTGTTCGACGACGGTTGAGGTTGCGAACTCTTCCGTTGCCTCGCTGCCAGGGCCCTTGCGCGGGGCTGGCTCCGGCTCAGCGCTGGTGGCCAGGCTTTCCGAATTCAACTGCTCAAGGTACTTCGGATCGAGATACTGAGTGTACTCTTCCGGAGTTTGCTCGCCAATTGCAGAGTCATCGCTCACAATCTTCTCGGCGAAATCAGTCTCGGTCGCAAGCAGGCGGGCTTCCACGACGGCATCCGCAATCTTTGTAGTGAAGAGGCGAATGGCGCGCAGAGCGTCATCGTTACCCGGGATCACATGGTCCACTTCATCGGGATCGCAATTGGTGTCGACCACGGCCACCACGGGAATGCCGAGCTTGCGGGCTTCCTTGACGGCAATGGCTTCCATGTTCGAATCGATCACGAAAAGCAGGTCAGGCAAACCGACCATATCTTTGATGCCAGCCAGATTCTGCTGCAAATGCTTGCGCTCGCGTTCGAGGCGTCCGACTTCTTTCTTGGCACGGCCTTCGTACGCACTTTCCGAATTCGCCATGGCGTCCAGTTCTTTCAGACGCTTGATGGAGCGCTGGACGGTGGCGATATTGGTAAGCAATCCGCCCAACCAGCGCTGGTTGACGTAGAACTGACCGCAACGGGTCGCTTCTTCGGCGATTGCTTCCTGGGCTTGACGTTTGGTGCCGACAAACAAGACAGTCTTGCCTTGCGCGGCCATTTCACCGACATACCGCATCGCATCTTTGAAGAGCTTGAGCGTCTTCTGCAGATCGACGATGTAAATACCATTACGTTCGCCAAAGATGTATTCCTTCATCTTTGGATTCCAGCGCTTGGTCTGGTGCCCGAAGTGAACGCCAGCTTCGAGCAATTCTTTCATCGAGATCGATGGCAACCTGTCTCCTCTAACTAAAGCAGCGTGCGGGAACGCAGCGGCTCACGCGGTCCAAAGCGGGATTTTGCGGGCCTGGGATCCTGCACGGTTATGTGATTCAGCGGCCGCAAAACCGCTGAATCGCGAAGGGAATGAAAAAACGAAAGGACGTACTACCGTTTGGAGAATTGGAAGCGCTTGCGTGCGCCCTTTTGACCGTACTTCTTTCGCTCATGTGCGCGAGCATCGCGCGTGAGAAAACCGAGCTGCTTCAACTTGCCGCGCAGTTCGGAATTGAATTCAATTAAAGCGCGGGCAATACCAAGGCGTGCCGCCCCGGCTTGTCCGGTAACCCCGCCGCCGTCGGCGAGGATGATGATGTCGAACCGATCGGCAAGCTCCGTGGCGAGCAGCGGCTGGCGCACATAGGCGCGGGCCGATTCGTTTGCGAAATAATTCTCAAACGTCCGGTGGTTAACGGTGATCTGGCCTTTGCCGGGCCGCAAGAACACACGCGCAGTGGCGGTTTTGCGACGACCGGTGGCTAACTGCTGAACTAACTTCACTGGCACCTAAACTATCCCTCTCCTAGCTTCTTTCTCCGCCATACCAAGCAGCTAACCCTTGACAACGAGCGGAGCAGGCTTCTGGGCCTGATGGGGATGATTGTCGCCCGCGTAGACCTTCAGCTTCCTGTACATTGTTTTGCCGATCTTGCTTTTCGGCAACATGCCCGACACAGCAAGCTCCAACATTCGTTCCGGACGTGTTTCACGCATTTTGCGCGCGCCGGTTTCGATCAGGCCGCCCGGATAGCCGGTGTGGCGCCGATACAGCTTTTGTCTTTCTTTGTCGCCGGTCAGCTTGACCTTGGCGGCATTCACAATCACTACATGGTCGCCCGTATCGATGGACGGGGTATAAGTTGGTTTGTGCTTGCCCATCAAGAGCATAGCGGCGCGACTCGCAATCCTACCAAGGATGGCGTCGTTCGCGTCAATCACGTGCCAGGCACGGACGATTTCGTGCGAGGACGGAAATTCAGTACGCATGGACAGACTTCTTCTCTCCGATTCGAAAGCTCGAACACTTTAGTCTAGCGGATGTTGGAATTACGTGTCAAACGCGTGGCACGTCCGGGCCCTACGATCAATCGGAGAAAGACCAGTAAATGAAATAACGAAAGCCTATGGCGGGCTTTTTGATTGAGAACCGTCCACCCCTATTATTCCGCGTAAAGCCCTTTTGGACGCGCTGAAACTCTTGTGCATCCAGATTTTCCGTCCGGCCCTGAAAAACCCCGCCATAAGCCGTAACGGCGAAGCCCTGTGGAAAGATTACTTCCAAATCCAAAGACTCGATCGGATATTCGACATCGAACGAGTGATAGTCAAATTTGAAACTAGCGGAAGCATAGCTCGCCTGGACCTCGTTTTTTGTCATCAAAACAACCTTGGAGTAGTTGACCTCGATTTCATAGTCCAAGGAGGGGTCGTCCCCTGTAAGGTATCCAGTGATCTCCACGGCGTAGTCGCACTCAGTCGCAGTCTTCTTGCGTATGACAAGGGAGATATTCTTCCCCAAATCAGTATGCGTAACCAAACGCGGGTCGCTTTTTATGGTCCCTCCCGGGGTATCAACCCACAGGCGGCCGGGAATTTGCGCCATAACCGTGCCTTGCCGAAGCCGTATTCCCTTCCAGCCTCGAATGGCCTTAGTGCCACCCTCGCGATCTACTTCCACACGAGAATATGCCTCTTGAGCGGTAAATCCGAAGTTCTGCTCGATCGGCCCGGGCGGAATGGGAGGCGCGGGCACCGACTTAGGCGGCCGTTTTATGTACGCTCCTACTATCAAGGCTCCACCAGCTATGCAGGACGTTACGATCGCCACAACTCCGGTTTCGGTCATTCAGTGAGCATATAAAAACAAAGGAGAGAGATCAAGAACAATGCTTGAACCTCTCTCCTTATGTAAATCTTTGAAGAAACAGCTAGTTCGTTCCACCTTTTAGCTTCACGGACAGTCCTCCTTTTCTAGAATGCATACAGTGATGACAGTTTGAGTCTAGCGTCTAATTTGGGTTTTGTCAAATGCCGGAGAGCAGGCCACGCTCTTGTACCTGACCCTCCTATTGTCACCCAACGCGATTCAGGCGGCCAAAAAACTTTTTACGGCTGACTACTGCAGAAGGCGAAGAAACGGCGCATTTTGCGAAACGGACTATTGCGGATCGGGCTTTTTACAAATCGAACCCAAACGTGGCGGCATTTGTATGATTCGTGAAAGCGGCTGAGATCCACGCTGTCTCTATATATAGACTGAGTCGTGTTGATGGATGCAAGGCTGATTGATGGAGTTGTTGCGCTCGGCAGCGCCGGGGTTATCGTGGCGATCTTCCATGATGCCTTTGAGGTGATGCTTCTTCCTCGGCGGGTGAAGAGCAAAACGCGGATTGTCTACTATTTTTTCAGGGGGAGATGGGCGCTGTGGTCCGCGGCCGGGCGCAGATTTCGTTCGGTCGATCGGGGTCATAACTTTCTGGGGCTGTATGGCCCGCTTTCTCTTGTGGTCCTGCTGATTGTCTGGGCGATTGGTCTGATCAGCGCTTTCGGGAGCATTTATTGGGCATTGTTTCCAGCCCAGTTCCGTTCTCATCCGTGGCTTAGCCACGTTTACTTCAGCGGCGTCACGTTCTTTACGCTCGGGTATGGAGATTTGGTGCCGCACGGCGCCGTCAGCAGGGTGCTCTCGGTGGTCGAGGCAGGCACCGGACTTGGGTTTATTGCCATGGTGATTGGCTATTTGCCGGTCATGTACCAGTTGTTTTCGAGGCGCGAAGCCCAGGTGATTCTGCTGGATTCAGTAGCAGGATCTCCGCCGACCTGCACCACTATCCTCTGCCGCTATGCAGAAGGACACAGTCTAGACGCACTGGACCGCCTGCTTCTGGAATGGCAGCACTGGGCCGCCGAGCTGCTGGAAAGCCAACTGTCGTACCCGATGCTGGCGTACTATCGCTCACAGCACGAAAATCAATCCTGGCTGGCAGCCTTAACCGCGATTATGGATCTTTCGGTTCTGGTGATGGTCGGGTTTGATGGCGTCCGAACGCTGCAAGCTCGATTGACGTTTACCACGGCCCGGCTTGCCGTTATCGAAATGGGACGCGCTCTAGGCGCGGGACCGCATTTGCCGGCCGAAGCACGCCTATCCTCCGAGGGCTTCGCAGGTGTAAAGACGAGACTTGCCGCTGCCGGTCTTCACTTTGCCGATGAAAACGAAGCTGAAGAAAAACTGGCGGCTTTTCGCGACACTTACGAACCTTTCGTGACTGGTCTTGCAGGTCATTTACTGCTTTCCCTGCCACGTTGGTTCGCCGACTTCGATCAGCTCGACAACTGGGCGAACAGCCCTCGCGGCAAATCGGCCAAACTCTTACTCGCATCCGTGCAAGCGGAACCCGAATCAGGCCCAGCCACGGGAAAGCGAGAACAAGGGTGAAACGCTTTCCCAGGAGTTGTGTCCAAAGGGCAGCGGCACTAGAAGCGCCGAAGCTCAATGGCGTTTACTTAGGGCGTTCGTGAGTAATGGAACATAGTGGGCGCTTACGCTTCCTGCTCTGCTTCGGTATTTCGGACTTCTTAAGTAAACGACATTGCGCCGAAGCTTCCGCCACGCGGTTCGCTCAGGAGTCGAATTGTCAGTACTAGACGTTGTTCTAGGGCGTCCGCTTTCCACTTCGGAAGAACGCGCGGAACAAATTGGCCCCGCTAAGGGAATACCCGTCTTTGGACTGGATGCCTTAGGGTCAGCGGCTTATGGGCCCGAGGCAGCGCTTACGCTGCTGGCGCCGCTTGGGTTGGCGGGCCTGAATTTCATTGTTCCGCTGAGCATCAGCATCATCGTATTGCTGGTTATTGTTTATCTCTCTTACCGGCAAACCATTGCCGCGTATCCAAGCGGGGGCGGTTCGTATATCGTGGCACGCCGGAACCTGGGCACCTTCGCCGGTCTCCTGGCCGCATCCGCATTACTGCTTGACTACGCCCTGGCTGCAGCCGTGGGCATTTCGACGGGCATCGGAGCATTGACATCGGCAGTACCGGCGCTGCACGCGCATACGCTTATGCTCTGCCTCATGGCGCTGGTTCTGCTAACGATAGTGAACCTTCGCGGCGTGAGCGAAAGCGGCGGCGCGTTTCTGATACCTACGTACTTATTTCTGGGGTGCATGGCGATGGCATTGGCGTTGGGTCTTGCAAAAACCGTGGCGAGCGGCGGTCATCCGATGCCAGTGGTGAAGCCGCCTGCCGCACATGCGACGGCTGCCTTCAGCGTTTGGCTGGTGGTGAAAGCGTATGCGAGCGGCTGCACCGCGCTTACCGGAGTGGAAGCGGTGAGCAATGGCGTGAGCGCTTTCCGCGAGGACCGGATAAAGAACGCCCGGCGCACTTTGGGCCTGATCATCCTGGCGTTGGGACTTATGCTGGCGGGCATCGCCGTTCTGGTTAAAGTGTATGGGATTGTAGCGACCGACCCGAACCGCTATGGCTATCAGAGCATTCTTTCGATGCTATTCGCAGCGGTTGCCGGCCGCGGCTGGTTTTACTATGTGGCCCTCTTCTCAGTGTTGGTCTTGCTTACGCTTTCCGCCAACACAGCGTTTGCAGACTTCCCGCGAGTTTGCCGTTTCGTGGCGGAAGACGGATTTCTGCCGACTGCTTTCGCGAACCGAGGGCGCCGCTTGGTGTATTCAGAAGGAATTTGTGTTCTGGCGGTGTTGACGGCTGCTCTGCTGATCGGGTTTGGAGGGATCACGGATCGCTTGATTCCGCTCTTTGCAGTGGGCGCATTCCTCTCTTTCACGATGTCGCAAGCCGGCATGGTGGTGCATTGGAGGAGGGAGGGCGGCAAGGGCGCGCGGCAGAGCATGCTGCTCAACATGGCCGGCGCTATCGTGACAGGCTTGACCGTCGCTGTTGTGGTTGCCGCCAAGTTTACGGAAGGCGCCTGGATCACGATTTTCGCGCTGCCGGCGTTGCTGGCGACGATGTACGGCGTGCGAAGGCATTACGAAAAGCTCCACCGTGAAATAGCACTCTCCACGCCACTCGAAGCGCATCTGCCCAGTTCACCCATTCTGGTGGTAACGATGCAGGCTTGGACGCGCGTAAACAAGCAGGCCTTGCGAGTTGCCATGACACTCTCGCGCGAGATCAAGGTTGTACACGTTTCCGAAGATGACAAACCGAACGACTTTCGCGACAGGTGGGAGGAGTATGTCGAAGGGCCGGCACGGGAGGCGAATCTCCCAGTGCCGCAGCTGGTCACGCTCCATTCACCTTATCGTTTGGTGGTTACGCCGATCGTTGAATACGTCAAGCGGCTGGCTGAGGAGAATGCAGACAGGCGCATCATCACCGTTATTCCGGAGCTGATAGAGAGGCGGTGGTTTCAATGGCTTCTCCATACGCAACGCGCGCAAATTCTGAAGGGCCGCCTGTTAATGGAAGGGAACGACCGCATCTCCGTATTGAATATTCCCTGGTATCCGAAGTCCACGTAACGAGCGATACGGCGGACGCGTCCCGGTAAGCTACATCCATGCGCCGCATAGTCATTACCGGACCGCCGCCCGTGCAGATTCTCGACGTCACGGGACCGCTCGAAGCGTTCGCCAATCTGCCCGACTACGAGATCACGGTTGGCACG
>DATHIZ010000110.1:0-3386 GCA_035316385.1 Bryobacteraceae bacterium
GGTCCGTGTGCCCGCGGCTCCACCGGTACAGGTGCAGCCGCTCCCGCTCTGGCGCTTGCCGGAGCCGGAATACCCCAATTGCTCAAACCATCTATAAAGCCCGGGTAAACCGTCAGGCCGGCGCCTTCTATCACCCAGGCGTCCGGCGGAATTTGCACACTTGCTCCCACCTCCTGGATGAGGCCGTCGCGCAGCAGCACCGTGCCCTTTGGCAAGTCTTGTCCGCTTACCGTCACTACATGCGCGTCCTTGATGGCTACTGCCGAAGGCACTTCGGCGCTCATCTGCACAGGGGAGAAAAACAACGCCGCCAGAGCCAGAATTGGCGGAGTCAAGATAGAAGCGTAGCTAGCCTGTTTCATAGGGAGTTTCTTGGATCACAAACAACGACGGGGTTTTTACAGTTTGACACAGAGGGGCGCATTTCCTTGCCTTGCCGTTACTTATCCGCCCCCGAAAGTTCCGCGCCGTTAGCTGCGGCTCCAAAATCCATTGACAACCTGTTAGACCTTGGTCATGAAATCCAAAAAAAGCGAGCACGGGCCGGTTACCGGCGCCCTCGTAAAAGAGTTGACAGAGCGGCAAAAGACCGCCGTCAAAACCCAAATGCAAAAGCCAGGCATCGGTTCAACGCCGCTGGCGCAGCCTGCCCTTTATCAGGATCCTGGTAGCGGCTACAACTCCAATTTCACGTTCCCGCAAGACTAAGACCGCGGGCAGGCTCCGGCCTGCCTGTCTTTCATCTGCTTACATTCGCTAAACTGAATCCTTCAGTGAGCAAACAAACTACTTACCGTGACGCAGGCGTCGACATAGACGAAGCCGAGCGCGCGGTCTTACTCATCAAACGCCACGCCGCCCGTACACTTGTCCCGGAAGTCCTTACATCCATAGGCAGTTTTGGCGCGGGCTTCTCTCTTAAAGGATGGCGCGATCCCGTACTCGTCAGTTCCGCCGACGGCGTTGGCACCAAACTGAAAATCGCTTTCGCCACCGGTAAGCACGACACCGTCGGTGAAGATCTAGTGAACCACTGCGTCAACGACATTGCCGTACAAGGAGCCAAACCGCTCTTCTTCCTCGATTACTTCGCGGTCGGCAAACTCGACGCAGCCGTCTGCGGCAGCGTCGTGGGCGGCATCGCGCGCGGCTGCAAGCGCAACGGCTGCGCCCTGATCGGCGGCGAAACAGCGGAAATGCCCGGCATGTACGCCAACGGTGAATACGATCTCGCCGGCTTTATCGTCGGTGTGGTCGAGCGCAAGCGCATGCTCACCGGCGCTGAAATCGAGCCGGGAGACGTGCTTCTTGGCTTACCCTCGCAAGGCCTGCATACCAACGGCTATTCGCTGGCGCGCAAGTTGCTCTTTGACCTCGGCGGGCTCACGCCCGATGCCCGCGTCGCCGAACTCACGGGCAGTCTGGCGGAAGAACTGCTCAAAATCCACCGTTCTTATCTGAAGCCGATACAAGCGCTGCACAAAGCGAAATACTTGAAGGGCGCGGCCCACATTACGGGCGGCGGCCTGACCGACAACGTACCGCGCGTGCTGCCCCGCGGTACCGTTGCCCAAATCGACAGGAACTCCTGGCCAAACCAACCGATTTTCGAGCTTTTGAAGCGCATCGGCAACATTCCCGAAGAGGATTTCCGCCGCACCTTCAATTTAGGCGTCGGCATGGTCCTGGTAGTTGCCGAAAAGAAGCTTGGGTTCGTTTCGCAAATGCTAAAGAAAATGGGCGAGCCGTTTTACAGAATCGGACAAGTCGCCGAACAGAAAAACAGCAAGCAGCCCAGGGTCGTTTACCTGTGAACCGCTCATCCAGGCCCCGGCTCGGCATCCTTTTGTCTGGCCGTGGATCGAATTTCGAAGCCATTGCCAGCAACGTATTAGGCGGAAGTCTAAACTGCGAAATTGGGTTCGTTTTTTCAAATAAGCCCAACGCCCCTGGCCTCGCTCTCGCGCGCGAATTAGGCTTCGCCTGCGGTTCCATCGAGTCCGCCGGACGCGATCGCGCCGAGTTTGATTCGCAAGTCGTTGATTTATTGAAGAGCCACAACGTAGATCTTGTCTGTCTCGCAGGCTACATGCGGCTTCTCAGCGGGAAGTTCGTTTCGCAATTTCCCCATCGCGTCCTGAATATTCATCCCTCACTCCTCCCTGCCTTCGCCGGTTTGGATGCGCAATACCAGGCGCTCGCCTATGGCGCGAAGGTAACCGGCTGTACGGTTCACTTCGTGGACGAAAACTTGGATAGCGGCCCGATTCTTTTGCAGGCGCCCGTCCCCGTGCTGGCAAGCGACACGGTGGAAACGCTCTCTGCGCGCATCCTGGTCGAAGAACATCGCATTTATTCCGAAGCCATCGCCTGGGTCGCTCGCGGGAATTACCGGATTGATGGCCGCCGCGTTATAGAAACATAATGGGTATCTGTTGATGCTGAAACGAATATTGACCGTCCTCGGAGTGATTGCGCTGTTGGTTTTCGGCGTTATCTTTTTTTCGGGCAAAGAAGCCGATCTCAAATTAGCCAAGCCGCTGCCGGCTGTCGGCACTGCCACCAGCGTCAGCGTCCAGGCGGACGATCCTGTCGGCGTCAAAGCGTTCTCCGCCGCACTGGAACAGGACGGGCAGAGCCAGACTGTCTATGAGGACAAGACGCCCTCCAGCCAGCAATCCCGCATTTACACCTTCACCGCCGGCAAAAAACTGGCGCCATTCCTGAAAGAAGGCCCCGCCAAGCTGGTCCTTAAGGCAAAGAGTAACGATTTTCGCGGCGCCACGAAAACGCTCTCGCACGACGTCCAGGTGACGCTCAAGCCCCCGGCCATCGTTGCCGACGGCTTCCAGCACTACATCAACCAGGGCGGCGCGGAGTTGGTGGTTCTTGACTTAGGCGGCAATTGGACCGAAGCCGGCGTGAAGGTGGCGAACTACACGGTGGGCTCCTTCCCCATGCCCGGCGAACCGGATAACAGCAAGCACCGCTTCTCGCTGTTTCCGTTTTCCTGGGATGTCTCGCCCGACACCATTCCGCTCGCCTTCGCACGCAATGGCGCCGGCACCGAAGTCACTACTACATTTTGGGTAAAGCTCTTTCCCAAGAAGTTCCGGTCTAGCGACATCAACGTCAGCGATGAAAGTCTCCGCAAGGTTGTTGACGATCTTGACCCGGAGGGAACTGGCAGCCTGCCGGACCGCTTCGTTAAACTCAATCGCGACATGCGCCGGGCCAACACCCAGCAAATCTATGACCTGCGGACCCACACAGAGAAGCGCATTCTTTGGTCGGGCCCGTTTATTCCCGTCAAAGGCAGCCGCGAATCCTACTTCGCCGACCGCCGCGACTATTTTTACAAAGGAAAGAAGATCGACGAGCAGTTT
>DATHIZ010000111.1:0-3195 GCA_035316385.1 Bryobacteraceae bacterium
CAGGGCGCCGCCGGCGAGCAAGCGCCTCTTGCCGGGTTCTCCGCTATTTCGACAATGAAAACCGCCGGAGCAAATGGTGGGTTGGAGCCGATGGATACGCAACTTGTCACTGGAAATGTTTTCGACGTCTTAGGAGTGAAAGCACAGGCGGGACATCTGCTATCGGCTTCTGACGACAACCTCGCCAGCGCCTATCCTGCCGTGCTCAGCGGAGCCTTCTGGGCGAAGCATTTTGGCAGTGACCCATCCGCCCTCGGGCGCTTCATCACGGTGAACGATACGCCAATTCGAATCATTGGCGTCGCGCCCGCCAGTTTTTTCGGAGTCGCGCCCGGCAACCGGCCGGATGTCTGGCTACCAGCCGCAGCCCAGCACGACCTTCGCTACAACACTAACGTCTGGAACAGCAACGGTAACTCCGCTAATCGTTTCTGACGCAGCCCGAAATGCGGTGGCTCTCCATTATTGCTAGAATTCCCAGCCCGGCAATGGTGGGCCGGACCACGGCCATAGTCAATCAGATCTATGCGCGCGACATGCGGCGCGAGGTAAAAGGTTGGAGTGACCCGGTGGAGATCCACAGTCTGCCGCGAATGCGCATTGGGCTCGATGCCGGCGATAAAGGGCTGGCCAATCTGCGCCATCAGTTCGCCGCCCCCCTCACTGTATTGATGTGCGCCGCTGGATTAGTGCTATTGACCGCTTCCGTCAACTTGACCAGCCTGGCGTTAGCGCGTGTAGCCGGCAGACGCAAGGAAATTGCCGTTCGCCGTTCCATCGGAGCCACCGGCAGCCGTATTGTTAGCCAGCTCGCCGCCGAGGTTCTGCTGCTGTCTCTCTCGGGCGCCGCGATCGCCATACAGTCGCGCTTGGCGCAAGCCGCTTACTGGTACGCTGAGCTTCACACGGCGAACCCATGCCGCTCGAAATTGGCGTCAGCCCATCCATGCTGTTGTTCACCGGATGCGCAGCCGTAATTACAGGTCTCGTGTTCGGCCTGCTGCCCGCGCTCGAGGCGATCCACTTCCCGCTCGCGGATGCCATGAAAGCACAGACACTATCTGTCAAAGGGATGCGCCTGTCTTTGGGACGCACGCTGATTGCGATCCAAATTGTTTTTTCTTTCGTCTTGCTCACCGCCGCGATTCTAGATTCTATTTGTCCGTACGTTCATGAATTACATAAATCTGAACCTCGGCTTTACACCCGAGTACATTTTGTCGGTTCGCGTTGACCCGAGGAGCGCTCATTACAAGGCCGAACAGCTCAATCCGGTTTACCATCAGGTCCTGGATAGTATAAAAGCTGTTCCTGGCGTTCAGTCCGCTTCCTTCGCCACCTCCGAACTCGCAGCCGGCCCGTGGTTGACAAGTGGCATATCGATCGAGGGGCATCCGACCGTCAATCAAAGGATCCGGGAAGTTTACGTTAATCCCAGCTACTTCTCAACCGTCGGCATGCATCTTGTATCCGGCCGATTGTTTGATGGGCACGACACGGCGCCCAAGCCTATTGCGGCGGTGATCAATCAAACAGCGGCTCAAAAATACTTCCCGGGAGAAAGCTCGCTGGGACGGAGATTTGGCAATGGGGCAACCAACTTCGAAGTAATCGGTGTGGTAGACGACGCCCGTATCGCCGATGTTCATGAAAGTGTTGTTCCCATCGCATTCAACTCGTTGGAACAAAGCACGCAGTATGCGAACAGTCTGGAGATCCGCGCACAGGGCTCCCGCGCCAAATCGAACAATCGGTCCGAGCGGCCATAAATCAAGCCGCACCAGGCTTGCCGGTGATGCGAATTCGCCTGGTTACTGAACTGTTGGCAGGGGGCTTGCTGCGTGAAAAACTCGTGGCACGCCTTGCCTCCACGTTTGCACTGCTCGCTCTCGCACTGGTTTGCCTCGGAGTCTATGGGACACTCTCTTACGCGATCACGCGCCGCACGGCTGAAATCGGCATTCGTCGGAATTCCGGTTGCAATTGTTGTCACTCGCTTCGTCAAAGGCTTGCTTTACGGCCTATCCGCAACCGACCCGGCGTCTTTGGCCGCCGCCGCGTTTACTCTCTTCGCGATCGGACTCATTGCCGCTTTCCTCCCCGCGTGGCGCGCATCGTGCGTGGATCCGAACGTGGCGCTGCGGTATGAATGAATTCGTTTGCCCCCTGTTTTGCTCCGGCCATGCCAGACTATCGCTCCGATTTGAGGCGCACAGCCCCGGGACGTCGTACACTTCGTCCCGAGCCTCGTCATCTCGATGAGTTTCCGGTTGGCGGTTCTTCGGCGGCTTTGCGCTAAAGTCGTATTTCCAGTAAAGTGTTCATGGAAAGGCGTCCAGTGTCTTAGCCCATGGACCACCGCCACTTGAGCAGGCGCGCACGTGAACTTTTGTACTCGGTTTGAATTTGAGAATCCAATGGCGAGACTTCTTCAGGCGATCTTCTTTCTGTGGTTCTGTGCGCTGCTCCAGGCACAAAGCAATCTTGCAACGGTGAGTGGCGGGATTTCCGATCCGGCCGGGAACGCCGTGCCGGACGCGAAGGTAAAACTGCGTAGTGCCGAAACTGGAGCGGAGCGCATGGTAACGACCGGTCCCAGCGGTATTTTTGAGATCCTGGGTCTCACGCCGGGCGAATACCGGCTTGAAATCCAGGCAAGCGGATTCGCCACAGCCACGCACACCGCGCGCCTCGAAGTTGGACAGAGCATGCGGCTCGACCTCGGCTTGACGATCGGCGAGGCGAAAACGTCGATTGATGTCGAAGCCCGCGCGGAAACTTTAAAGACAGAAGACGCGAGCGTTGGTGAGGTTATCGAGAGCAAGTCGGTCCACGAACTTCCTTTAAACGGCCGCATGTTGCTTGACTTGGCCTTGACTGTTCCGGGTTCACACATAGGACACGGCGCGCAAACTGGCGATATGAACCCGCTGTATTGGCGGCCTGGACAAGCCTCGTCGCTGACCATAGGCGGGAACCGGCCCAATGCCAATTACTTCCTGATCGATGGCTCCAGTAACACCGACCCTACGTTTAACACGCAAAATATCAGTCTCTCGCCGGACGCCGTTCGTGAGTTTCAGGTGCAGACGGGAAGTTACTCCGCCGACATGGGAGGCGCCGGTGGCGGCCAGATCAATATCGTCACCAAGGGCGGCGCGTCTCACTTTCACGGCGCTATCTACGAATACCTGC
>DATHIZ010000112.1:0-5026 GCA_035316385.1 Bryobacteraceae bacterium
CACCCGCTGCTGGCGGCAGTACCGCACGGACAGCGTGTGATGGTCCTCCAGGAAGGCCGTCTGCGTGAGTTTGACCCGGCGCGTCAAAGTTGGCGAGAAATTCGGACCGCGACGAACTCCAGGATTGCCCCGTTCCTGGCAATGTGTCCCGGTTCCAAGCACGAGTTGTATATCACGGGCGAACACGGACTGGCAAAGCTGCGCATTGGGGGTGACGGCAATGCTTTCGAATGGATCGAAGTCAACAGTCGCGCGGACCGCCTCGCTCACTTCGACCACCCGATGGCGGGAGCCGGCGAGTTGGTCGCTCAGGGAATATCCTCGCGTGACAACCGCCGCGTAATCGTGCGCTGGACGGGAACCGCATTGCAGCGAGTGTACACAGCGAAAGCGGACACTCTACGCGGTTGGCCTGGCGATGATGGCAGCGTGTGGATCGCCGATGGAACTACAATTTTTCGGCTGCGGGGAGAACGAAAATCGCCCGTGGAAAAGGCCGACATCCTTAGCGCCAACATTTTTGACGTTTATTCCGAAGGGGGTGAGGCGTTTTGGATGGCGACTTCCGACGGCCTCACGCGATACACACCGCCCCTATGGCGGCCGCCGGGGGGTCTGGAGGAGTTCCACATTCCCGTGCATGCGATCGCTGAAGATCGCCAAGGCCGGCTCTGGATGTGCGCCACCGACTCTCTGCTGGAACTCGAGGGCGGAACATGGACGCGTCACGCCTTGCCCGCCGGTTTTCATACCATTACGATGCAGACCGATAGCGTGACGCCGCTTCCCGACGGCAGGATTCTGATCCAAGTGGCACGCGTTGACCTCACCGACACCGTGTTGGTGCTGAATCCCAAGACCCACCGCTTCACAGAGTTATTTCACCCCGAAGGCCGGCGGATCAGGTTGGCCGCGCGGCGCCCAGGCGGTGGGGTTTGGGTAGCAAGTGAGGTGAGCGGCACACCCGGGTTCAGGCTGGAGGTCTACGATGGCGTAAGTTTCCGGAAAGTTCTGCAACTGGGCGTCGAGTGGCAGGGAGCGGATCTACGGTTGGTGCTGGAACGAGGACAGGGAGAGATCTGGCTGGGCGGCTCCGCGGGGGGCGGTCTCTATCAGGACGGTCAATTTTCGAATCCCTTTCAGCGCAATAAAGGCTATACGGAAACCGCCGTTTTTGTTTTACACGGCCTGCCCACAGGCGAACTGGTGGCCGGCGGCCGCGACCGAATTTTCAAATACAATGGCAAATCCTGGGCCACAATGCATGAAGGGCTGGACCGGATCCGGCGTTTGATCACCGCGCGCGATGGCGGGCTATGGGTGGCTTCCGCTTCGGGCGTCCATCGCTTTCGAGATGGAAATTGGATCAGCCACGGGCCCGAAGAGGGTCTACGGTCGGCAATTGCCTGCACCGTTTTTCAGGATAGCCAGGGACGATTGTGGGCCGGCACCACGCGCGGCTTGGTGCTCTATCATGCGGATTCGGACACTGAAGCCCCTCGGACGATTCTGGATCCGGCCAACTTGCGCGAAGCGTCACCCTCGGGTGATGCGAGGATCACTTTCACCGGAATCGACAGATGGAGCCAGACGCCCTCAGAGCGCCTGATGTTTTCGTATCGGTTGGATGGAGGAACTTGGTCGTCGTTCGAGAATGTTGATGTGGCGACGTACCATCGCCTGAGCGCCGGAACACACCGGTTCGAAGTGCGCTCGATGGACCGCAACGGTAACGTCGATCTGAACGTCCAGGCATTGAAGTTCGCGGTGCCGCTGCCCTGGTACCGGCAGTTCGGGTTCTTGGCGTTGCTCGGAGCGGGATTGTTCGCCATCTCTGTTCTTACTGGGATTGCGACTTTGCAGTATCAGCGTCGCGGCAGCCTGATCGCGCAACTTGTTCACGCCAAGGAACAGGCGGAAGCCGCAAGCCTTCACAAAAGCGAATTCCTGGCCAACATGAGCCATGAGATACGCACCCCGATGAATGGAGTGATCGGCATGACGGGCTTACTGCTCGACACAGACTTGACCGCCGAGCAACGCGAGTATGCCGATACGGTGCGCCGTTCGGGCGAGGGTCTGCTCACAATCATCAACGACATTCTTGACTTCTCGAAGCTTGAAGCCGGCAAAATGGTGATCGATGCCACCTCGTTCGACCTGCGCCAGACGATCGAAGACGTGGATGAACTGTTGGCCCCAAGGATCGACGGCCGGAAACTCGACCTCGTGCTGCAATACGCTGAAGAGGTTCCCCGCTACTTTGTTGGCGATGCAGGCCGAATTCGCCAAATCCTGTTCAACGTCGTGGGGAATGCCGTCAAGTTTACGCCGAGCGGAACCATTCTGATCGACGTGCAATGCGAGTCGCCGGGCGCGGTCCAGGCGATGATGCGGATCTCCGTACATGACACGGGGACGGGCATTCCTTCTGGGAAGCTCGACTCTGTGTTTGAAAAATTTAGTCAGGTGGATAGCTCCACTACCCGAAAGTACGGAGGAACCGGTCTGGGGTTGGCGATCTCAAGACAGCTCGTGGAACTCATGGGTGGATCCATCGGTGTAAGCAGCCGGCCCGAAGAAGGTTCCACATTTTCCTTCACACTTCCCTTGACATTCGATACAAACCCGCGCGCGATGCCCATTTTGGTGGAGAATCTGCTTAAGCTTCGCTCTCTCATTGTGGACGACAACGAAGTGAGTCGCCGCGTGCTCCATGCGCAGATCACTAGTTGGGGAATGCGGAGCAGCTGTTGTGTGACTGGACCGGAGGCGATCCTAACATTGCGGGAGGCAAAAGCTGCCGGCGATCCCTATGATTTTGTGATTGTCGATTACCAGATGCCGGGAATGGACGGCGTCGAGTTGGCTCGCGCTATCAAGGCGGATCCGGATATCTGCAAAATTCTGGTTGTCTTGCTGACCTCCGTCAATCAGGGGATTTACGTCGCGCAGACGGAGAACGGCGCGATTGACGCATCGCTGGCAAAACCGGTGAGGCAGTCGCAGTTATGGAATACACTTTCGACGGTGTGGTCGGGCAAGTTTCAGCCCTTGCTTCCTGCTCACGTCCGAGCCAATCGCCCGATCGATGGGATGCGCGCCGCGCTGGCTTTACGCTTCGGCGGCGTGCCGGTACGGGTGCTGCTGGTGGAGGACAACATAGTAAATCAGAAGGTGGCTGGACGGATGCTCGAAAAGCTGGGCATGCGCCCTGACTTTGCAGCGAATGGCCGGGAAGCGGTGGAGATGGTACGTTTTCTGCCATATGACCTGATCTTCATGGATTGCCAAATGCCGGAGATGGATGGGTACGAAGCGGCGCGTGAAATTCGCCAAAGCGAAAGCCCAAACCAGCGCGTTCCGATTTTGGCGATGACCGCCGAAGTGATGGCGGGCTGCCGCGAGCGGTGTCTAGCGGCAGGCATGGATGATCACATTGGGAAACCGGCTAAGATCGAATCGCTCTTCGAGGCGCTACAGAAGTGGATTCCGGCTAAGCGTGACGCGAACAATCTTGCCGAAACCATCACCGCTAGTCGAGCGGACTGAGCTGTCAACGGCGAAGTAAAACTTTCAGGTAATCAGTGGCCGGATTTGACGATCGGGTCGTCATTCTTTACGCGGCGGCTCGGTTACCACCACTAAACATGTCGCGAAATCAACGCGACGAGTGCCACAAAATCGATCGCCTAAAAAGAACATTTCGATGCCAACATGTTTGGGCACTTCGTAAACTTGTTACGCTGAACCATTAATCACCTTACGGAGTTGAGGAGCTACGTAGCCAATGGCTGGTCATTTTCGGCAAACAAAGCCTTGATGGCCGCTAGAGTTCAGAATCGATAGTATCATTTCCGAGAGTGGCATCTTATAGCGTTTCCCGTCTCACTTTGTTTGCCGTCCTTTCGGCTCTGGAGCAAGACCTTAGGACGTTAGTCTTTGATTCGATTCTCTCGGGTCGCAAATGTCGGTTGCCGAAATCTTTACCGGCAACCGACATTTACTTGAAAGGGTGCAGGCACGATACAGAGAGGATACCTACGTCGTCTCAGAGCCTCCCAGCCTCCAGGACTAGCTAAATTACTCGGATTTTTCAGATTCGAACAATCTGTTGCAGAAGCACAAAGATTGTTTAACCTCTCCTCTTAGCAGTCCGTGGCGAAGGAAGGCGAGGCGGTTTTTCAGCTCCCGCGGCGTGCCGGCGCCGATCAGAGAACGGAAAATCAGGCTGAGATTGAAGGCGCCGAGGTGAATCAGCTGCCGCTTGAGGATGTTCTTGTGGCCGCGCAGATTGAGTTCGCCTCATCGCTCCGGTATCGTAACAATGCGCGAAGCTCCGCTCGATCCACTCTCCTCTCTTGCGCAGCAGGCTCTTACCATAGGGCCCTGGCACCCGCCGGCGGTTGGCGTAGACGGCTTGTTGTTCCTCCTTCTTTCCCATCCAGTGCCGCTTGCCGGCTTGCTTCTTTTCGGGAATGTAGGTTCGGATCGCAGCCGCTTTCATTGCCACCAACACGGCGCTTCTGTGATATCCCTTATCGGCCACCGCTTCTTCGATACCCGCCAGGTTCACGCCGGGTTCCGGCTTTGCCGCTTCCCTCGCAATCAGGTCGGCCACCACCTGCTCGCCCGCCTCGGCCAGCGTCTCCACCATCGTCGCCGTGTCTCCTTGGTCGGCTGGTTGCAGCGTCACCGCCAGCACCGCTCCCCTTTTTTTGGATCGACGGCGTGTTCCGCCTTGTGCGCCAGATGTGTTCAGCCATCCTTCATTTTCGTAATGCGCGCGTCCCGGTCATGCGGGTTGACCCAGTCCTTGTTGGCGCCCTTCTTCTTCCGCTTGCGGTCCAATCGCGCCAGATCTTCCCGCGTCGGCATCGGGATTCCCGATTCCTTGCCCCTTTGCCAGCGCTTTCAGAAACTCTTCGTAGCTCGCCCCGTTGTCCCGCCGCACGATCGAGCGCATCGCCGCGTTGGCTTCCAACCTGGTCGCATCGATGGCCACCGTCTTGCCCTTCACCAACTC
>DATHIZ010000113.1:0-8293 GCA_035316385.1 Bryobacteraceae bacterium
CAGGCGGCAATCGCGGTCCTGGCATGCTCTTGGCCGAACGGATCGGGCCGGTAAGTGAAATTGCCGATCCCGGCGTAAGCTTGGGCGATGCGGCCGTGCGGATAGGCGGGGAACGCTTCGGTGGGATTTGAAATCGTGAGATCGAGCACCGGAATGCCGGCGCGGCGCTGCTCTTCAAGCAACTCACTGAGACGATTGGGAAGAAGGGACCAGGATAACCTGCCGGAATAGGGCCGCAAACCGTTACTCTGTCACGGATGTCGGTTCTTTCGCAATGAAAGTCTGGAGAAGTTAAAAAAAAGGAGGCGCGCCGCCATGACCTAACGGCGCGCCTCCCAGTAGCGCTGGAACGCCCAATTCCAACGCCATTTCACGTTCGCTTTATTGCCGGTGCTCAACCGGGAGGGTTAAAACCCAAAAACCAGCCGCCGCCAAGCGACCGGTCCCCAAACGCGTGCGCCCAACACGCGCGGGAGCAAACTGGCTGGCGAACGTGAAAACTCGAACTTTTCCCGCCGGAGTTGCTTTCCTCTCCGGCACGCTTCAGAGATACCGTGCGTGCGTTCGAGCCGACCCGGTCAAAACCACCGAAGCGACTGATACGAAAAGAGATAAAATTTTGCTGAAATCGGTGACAGTCAGATTAATCTTTCTATTTGGCGGTAAACGCTGATTGTAAGTGGGCGCTCTAATCCTTACAATCGAAATAGCGTCCAACTTTATGAAGTGTAAGAAGGTTCTGTTCACGCTTGCCCCCGTCTGTGCGATTTTGTTCGCTACGGGTTGCTCGCAGAGTCCCGAAAAGCTGCTCGCGGCTGCGAATAAGTATCACGACAACAAGCAGTATAAAGAGGCCTCGATTCTTTATCAGAAGGTGCTGGTAAAGGATAAAACGAATGCCGAGGCCTATTACCGCCAGGGCTTGAACTGGCTCGATCAGGGCCGCTATGGCGAAGCGGTCGGCCCGTTGCGGCGCGCGATCGATTTGAAGCCCAGCAACACGGACGCGGAAATGAAGCTGGCCGAAATCTACTTGTCCGCCTATTCGCGAGATCCTAAGCGGTTCAAGAACCTGCTTCCCGACATACAGGACCTGAATGCCAAGATTTTGCAGCACGATCCCAATTCCTTCAATGGCTTGAAGCTGCAGGGACTGCTGCAACTTACCGACAAGAAGTACGACCAGGCGCTAACGACCTTTGCCAAAGCCAATAAAATCAAGCCCTATGCGCGCGATCTGATGGGCTGGTACGCCGAGACCCTGGTGCAGCAACAGCGGTCCGATGAGGCCATTGCAGTGGTGAAAGACATGCTGACGCATGACAAAACGTGGGGTCCGGGCTACGACTTTCTTTTCGTCATGTACAACCGCGCGAAACAGCCGGACAATGCCGAGCAGATCCTCCGTCAACACGTGCAAAACGATCCCGCGAACGGACCGGCGATTTCAAACCTGGCAACCTTCCTGTTGGCCAACAACCGCTTCTCCGACGCCGAAGCGGCAATCCGAAAAGTGCTGGACGACAAGAAGAATTTTCCCGCTGGGCATGAGATGGTGGGCGACTTTTATGTCCGCGCCAAAAAGTACGATCAAGCGCTGGGAGAGTACCGGCTGGGGCAGAAGGAAGATCCAACCAATGCGCTGAAATATCAGGAGCGCGAAGTACAGCTGCATGCTTTTACCGGCAAAGCTGACCAATCGCTGCAACTGGCTCGCGAACTCGCACTCAAAAACCCCAAAGATCTCTCGGCGAACGAGATGTACGCCTCCCTCCTGCTGCAAAGTGGAACTGTAGCGGACGCGAAAAAATCTCTCGAGGAACTGAAGAAGCTAGCGGCCAACAATCCGACCGACCCGGTATTGCGCTTGGATCTGGCACGTGCTCATTTTGGCCTTAACGATAGAGAGAAAGCGCTTTCCGAAGCTTTGGAAGCGCTGCATGGGGAGGAGAAGGCAACAAAACGTTCCGCGGTGATGGTGCCGGCTCGAACGATATTGGGCCGTATCTACGAAGACCGCGGGGATCATGCCAAGGCTATGGAACAGGCGACTCTGGTTCTAGCCGTG
Organism: Bryobacteraceae bacterium; assembly: GCA_035316385.1. Classification (GTDB taxonomy): domain Bacteria; phylum Acidobacteriota; class Terriglobia; order Bryobacterales; family Bryobacteraceae; genus Bog-105. Next base: position 2,069 of record DATHIZ010000113.1, read on the forward strand.
CAGCCGGGGAATCCGGATGCGACGCTGATCCGCAGCCGCGCGCTCATCGGAACCAACGAAAGCGATAAGGCGCAGCCCGAATTGGAGGCGCTGGTGACCAAGTTTCCGCAAATGAACGAGGCCCGGCTGCAGCTCGGATCGCTCTATGCCAACCAACGGGTGTACGACAAGGCGCAACAGCAATTTGAAGCGGTAGCAAACGCAAAACCGCCGGATATCCGCGGGTTCCTCGGCCTACAGAGCGTAAAAATGGGCACGGGCAAGAGCGCCGAAGCAATTCACGCGCTCCAGGACTTGGCCGACAAGAATCCAACCGTTCTTGCTTACCGCTTTGAGCTGGCGAACTTCGAATCCGCCGCCGCGGCCCAGGAGGCGAAAGCGAACCCGGAGCATTCGAAGCAACTGCTTCAACTGGCTGCTGACAACTACAAGGAAATCCTGAAGACAAGCGCGAATCCGTCGGAGGTGTGGCTGCGCCTGGGCGTGACACAACGGCAGTTGGAACAGTATGAACCGGCACTGGCGTCCTTTGAACAGGCGGGCTACGCCAACCCGAAGAATCCGATGGCGTTTCTCAATCAGGGGCTGCTCAACGATTTCCTCGGCCGGAAGAAGGAGGCCAGCGATGCTTATACTCGCGTGCTGGCAGTGGATAACGAAAACGCGATTGCGTTAAACAATCTGGCTTTCTTGAACGCGGATTCGGGCTCGAATCTCGATCAGGCACTCACCTTTGCGCAGCGCGCCCAAAAGAAAGCTCCAAACAGCCCGGATGTGTCCGACACGCTTGGTTATGTCTATTACCGCAAGGATCTGAACGGCGAGGCCCTCCGCATCTTCCGTCAGATCGTTGCGGAACATCCCCAGAATCCGACCTTCCGTTTCCATCTCGCGATGGCCTTACTGAAGCAGGGCGACAAGCAAGGCGCCCGCGACGAGGCGCAAAAGGCCCTTTCTATCGCCGTCCTGCCCGACCAGCAGACTAAAATCCGCTCGTTCGTAAGCCAGATCGGCTAGCCGGATTGGCTAACGTGGATAAGATCGGTTACTGGCGCGCGTGAGCTTTCTTTCTCCTGCTTTAGATTGGCGGCGTCAGTATCCCGCCGCTGGGTATGTGGCGCCTTTCGCCATGGTGCTCTTGTTTTTGGCCGTGCTTCCACAGCTGAAGTTAGATCCAAGTGTGGAGTGGCCTTTAGGAGTGGCGGTCATGGCGGTGGTTTGCCTTGTCTGCTGGCCTCCGGATATTCGCCCTTGGCCCCAGCACTGGCTCGCGAGCGTGGTTATTGGCACGGGTGTGTTCCTGCTGTGGATAGCTCCTGATCTGCTCTGGCCCGGCTATCGTGATTTGCTTCCGTTCTCGAATGCCGTCGTCGGCCATACTCACTCTTCTATTCCGGCCGAAGGGCTGCGAAGCGGCTGGGTTTTAACCTGGCGCAGCACGCGGGCGGTGCTGATCGTCCCCATTGCCGAAGAACTATTTTGGCGAGGCTGGCTGATGCGGTGGCTGATCAATAACGACTTTCGAAAAGTACGGCTGGGCGCCTATGCACCGCTGGCTTTTTGGATCACCGCCGCTCTGTTCGGCTCCGAACACGGTCCTTACTGGGATGTGGGTTTTCTCACCGGGATCGTCTACAACCTCTGGATGATCCGCTCGAAGTCGCTGGCCGACTGCATCCTGATGCATGGCGTCACCAATGGATTGTTGAGCGTGTATGTCATTGTAAATTATCAATGGCAGTACTGGCAGTGACTTAGCGGCACAGCTTTCTAGTAACCGCTGCCGGGCATGCAAGGTCTACTACAAAGGAGCGTCACACAGCCTAGCCGATGTTCATTCTATTTGCCGTGCTCGGAGCAGCTTTTCCCCGTATCGCCATCGTTCTTTTGTGGCTCTTCACGAATTTCTTCCGCGGCGTCTACGACGGTGTGATCATCCCGGTCCTCGGCTTTCTGTTCCTGCCGCTGACCCTGCTGGTTTACACCTACATCGACAAGACGTACGGTCATCACATGAGTACCGTCCAATTGGTGTGCATCTTCATAGCGGTAATTGTGGACCTCGGGCTGGTGGGCGGCGGCGGCAGGCTGCGGCAGCGGAGCGCTTAGATTTAGCCGAGGCCAATATAGGCTGAGAAAGAAAGGCGCCGCCGGTCTACTAGCACTGTGTGGCTTTGTTCCGTACTTTCAGCGCAGCAATCCTGGGCATTGACGCGCACGTTATCGACGTCGAAGTGGACATGTACCCGTCGGGCACCAACCGCGATTTCGTGACCGTGGGCATGCCGGACGCGGCGGTGAAGGAAAGCCGCGAGCGCATCAAGTCTGCCCTGCTGAATTCCGGCTTTGGCTATCCGAGTAAATCGATAACCATCAATTTGGCTCCGGCGAATGTGCGCAAGGAAGGCGCCGGTTTCGACCTGCCCATGGCTACCGCCATTCTCGGCGCCATGGGTGTGGTTCGATCCACCGAAGATTACCTGCTGGTGGGCGAGCTTTCGCTGGATGGCAGCTTGCGGCCCATTCGCGGCGCACTTTCCATCGCCGTTTGCGCGGCCCGGCGCGGCATTCGCAATTTGCTTCTCCCGTTCGATAACGCCGCGGAGGCGTCGGTCGCCGAGGGCGTCCATGTATTTGGCCTCAAACATCTAGCTGACGTGGTGCGGTTTCTAAATGAGCCGGAAACGATGAGCCCAACCACGCCTGTCATGCCGGATTCCACGTCCGCGGACCCAAACTTTCCGGACTTCAGCGACGTACGCGGCCAGACCATGGCCAAACGCGCTCTAGAGGTTGCCGCAGCCGGTAGCCACAACGTCCTGATGATTGGGCCGCCGGGATCCGGTAAAACGATGCTGGCCCGGCGCTTTGCCGGAATTCTGCCCAAGCTGACGTTTCGCGAGGCGCTGGAAGCGACGCAGGTCCATGGCGTTGCCGGCGTGCTGCCGCCGGGCATTGGCATCTTGCGGCAGCGGCCATTCCGCGCGCCGCACCACACGATTTCAGACGCCGGCTTGATCGGCGGAGGGAGTGGCAGCCCGCGCCCCGGCGAAGTGAGCCTGGCGCACCAGGGAGTTCTCTTCCTGGACGAATTGCCAGAGTTTCCGCGCGGCGTCTTGGAGCAACTCCGCCAGCCCCTGGAGGAGGGCTCCGTCACCTTGGCCCGCAGCAATGGCACGTTGACTTTCCCAGCGCGCCTGATGCTGGTGGCTGCCATGAATCCGTGTCCGTGCGGGTTCTACGGCGATGTCACCCGGGAATGCCGTTGCACGCCCGGCATCATCCAGCGCTATCTTGCGAAGATAAGCGGCCCGCTGCTGGATCGCATAGACCTTCATATCGAAGTTCCCGCAGTGCCTTACAAGGAACTGCGCGGAACGGCTAACGGCCCGTCGTCAGCTCAGATCCGCGAGCGCGTCGAGGCTTCCCGGGAAATACAGCGCGCTCGCGGCTTCTACAATTCGCAGGCGCCGCCCCCGCAGCTCCGCACCATCTGCGCACTCGACGAGCAGGGCGAACGCACGCTTGAAATGGCAGTCCGGCGCATGAATCTATCGGCGCGGGCTCACGATCGTATTCTGCGCGTCGCCCGGACGATTGCGGATTTAAACAAAGCCGAATGCGTCTCAGCCAAGCATTTGGCCGAAGCCGTACAGTTCAGAAACTTGGACCGGAACTATTGGAACTAAACAACGTATGGATCTCAGCCTCGAAGCCCCAGCCCCTCTCATTGAAAGCCGCATTCTGCTGATCCGCGGCCAGAAAGTCCTGTTGGACACGGACCTTTCTCAACTGTATGATGTGGCTATTAAAGCACTTAACCAGGCGGTAAAGCGTAACCGGCAACGCTTTCCGGAAGATTTCATGTTTCAACTTACATTCGAAGAAGGCCGTAGCTTCGAATCTTTAAGGTCACAAAATGTGACCTTAAACCGCGGCAGGCATCGCAAGTATGCGCCGTACGCCTTCACCGAGCAAGGAATCGCCATGTTGTCGTCGGTTCTAAGCAGTGAACGCGCGATTCTCGTCAACATCGCCATCATTAGAACGTTCGTGAGGTTAAGACAGATTCTCGCGACTCACGAAGAAATCAGCCGCCGGCTGGAAGAACTATCGTGGCGGCAAGACGAACAAGCCGGGCAAATTCATACCGTCTTCGAGACGATTCAACATCTCATCGAAGCGCCTTCAGAGGGACCAAAAAAGCGAATCGGATTTCCCGTTGCCCAGGATTCGCCGGGTTTTCGTCAAGCTCTGTAGGCGGGCTTTCTTGTCAGTAGTGACCTGGAGGTCCTGCCGATCCAGTTCAATACCCTTTGCAGATCTGCAGGGTCGACAAACAGAACGTAGGCTGTCAGTACACCCCACTGGAACAGTGGAATATTTAGCCAGTACTCAAGACACAGATGGAATACGAGCCCGAGCAACAGCAGATGGTAACGCAATTCTTTGAACCAGACCAGCACGCCAAGCGAAAATTCCAGGGCAAGCGCGAACCAGGTGGCCAGCTTCAACAGGATGGGTATCTGTATCCACTTGGGCAGCGGAAACCGCTGCATTTCGGTGAGGTGACTCACGTAGTAAAGCGCTGTACCGTTTACCCACGCAAGCCCCAAGGATTTCCACCAGAAGGACATGAAGTACATGAGCGTCAACTCAAACTGGATCATGCGCTGAGCCCATGGACTCCTGGGTTCGATTTCCCGCCCTTCCTTCCCCGCCCGGATGCGCCTCAAACGGTCTACGGAAAGCGCGGCTCCGGCGGGCGCAAACATCAGGAAGAAGCCGGCGACGCGCAGAAACGTATCTCCGCCGTTGGTCATAAACAGGTTTCTTTGTTGAATGGACGCGAGCGCCAAAAACACGATAACGCTGCTCACGCGGGTCCATAGCCCTATGGCGAGAAGCACCGCGGATGCCAGGAACAGCCAGAACAGTGCATCGATCCAGGCGTCGTCTTGAGGGATCACCGTAAACAAGTTCAGGCGCATTCCGGGCTCGACTGTGGTCATTGTCGGCAACGTCACCCAGGCATGCGTGCCATACCAGTTCAACCAGTCCGGTCGGAGCAGCAGGAAATTCACGGCCACAACCATTCCATACAGCAGACGGAACAGCGCGATGGGAAGGGGTGACTGAGGCGCAAAGAAGAACTCGTTCCAAGCCTGCCGCAGGGCTCGCAGACTCATTTCAGGTCCTCCGGCTTGACCTTATATTCGAAGAAGATCTGCGCACGCGGCGGTTCGCTGCGGTAGTGTCCGTTCGCTGGAGGCGGAATGGCCGACCAGTATCGAATCAGCATCACAATCTCCGGAGGGTGCGACAGGTTTGCGTGGAGGCGGACCAACTGGCGTGCCACATCGGGCCAGAGCGCCGCATTTCTGTCGTCCTGCAGATTCTCCGCGAACTTTCGATAGCGCTCTTTGTAGTAGCGTTCGGTAAGGCTCAGTTGCTCCATCCGGGGAAAGTCCCAAGTGTGAATGGCCCCGTCGCGGGTGATCACGGTAGCCACCACGTAAGCGTTTATGGACTTCGGATTCGGCGCGAAGGTGTCCCATGCCTGAAACAGGCCCGACCATGCCATATAGGGACGAATGACACCTCTGCATGCAGCGAGTAGTGGAGAATCGAGCGGCACGCACCAGCACACTATCGCAAGAATGTGAAAGAGCAGCAACACGCTGATTGCGGTGCGTCGATTCGCAAGCGGAGCGATGAATGACCGCATGGTTTTGATTGCCAAAAGATTGGCTCCCCGACATGGATTCGAACCACGATTAACGGCTCCAAAGGCCGCTGTCCTACCGTTAGACGATCAGGGAACAAGCGAAGAACTCGCCCCTTCAGTTTAGCAACTAGGCAAGCTCACCAATCCGCGTAGGGGGTGCCGTCGAGCGAGGTTTTGTCCGACCCGCTGCGAACGTCAAAGATTCCGGGCGTGCTGCTGCTGCCGCCCACGGGAGTCTCCTCCATGATCGTCCGCCAGGTTTGGTCGGAAACCGTGATCGGGTCCTGGGGTATCTGCCGCAAATAGCCGCCCGACACTAGATCCTGCAGGGACTCGGGAGCCTTTTGCTTGTCGACGGTGTATTCGTCGATCATGGTGCGCAACGTGAACAGATTGTTGCGGAGAACGCTTTCCTTCGCGCGCATGATGGACTTCTGATAAATCGGCACCGCAATAGCCAGCAGCACCGAGACGATGGCCATGACCACCATCAGCTC
>DATHIZ010000114.1:0-4782 GCA_035316385.1 Bryobacteraceae bacterium
GCCCAGCGGTTTGTCGAGGTGCACGGAATCATTACCTCGCATTTCCGCCCCCGACGCCATCTGCTCTCCGCCGCTGATTATCGACAGCTCCGTAGTCAACGATTCCGGGTTTGGAACGAGGTCACCGGGGCGACTGCCCTCGCGTAGGTCACCGGCGACGTCCGGAACCACACTACTTGTCCCCGAGGCGTCGTCACCCATGTTTGTTGATCGCCCAACGTGACAATGCCATCGCGGCGGCTTCTGCCTCACGCTAAAGTAGAAGATGACCCGATCTCGAGGCGAAAATATTTTCCTTATCCTGCTCCTCGGAGCACTTAGCGTCGTCACGCCTTTCGCCGTTGATATGTACCTTCCGGCTTTCCCCGGGATCGCCAAAGAATTTAAGACCACTACGTCCGTCATCTCCTGGTCTTTATCCTCTTATTTCGTCGGCTTCGCGCTGGGGCAGCTTCTTTACGGACCGCTTCTCGACCGCTTCGGCCGGAAACGCCCTCTCTATTTCGGTCTGACCGTCTACATCCTGGCCTCTATCGGATGCATGCGGCCGCACAATATCAAAACTCTCATCGCTTTTCGCTTTCTTCAGGCATTAGGCGGATGCGTGGCGCAAGTGGGTGCCGTCGCCATGGTGCGGGACTTCTTTCCAGTAAAGGAAAGCGCCAAGATTTTTTCGCTGCTGTTTTTGATCATCGGTGTTTCCCCGCTGCTTGCGCCCACGGTAGGCAGCCTCGTCATATTGTGGTTGGGCTGGCATTGGATTTTTGCTCTCCTGGCATGCATTGCCTCCGCTATCCTAGCCGCGACCTTTTTCCTATTGCCCGAAGGCCACACCCCGGACAGGTCCATTTCGTTAAGGCCGAAACCGATCCTGAGTAACTTCGCCGCAGTATTCAAACAGCCCCAGTTTTACACGTACGCGTTTGCGGGCGCATTCTCGTTTGCCGGCTTGTTTGCCTACGTCGCGGGCTCGCCGATCATTTTCATGGACGGCTTTCACGTCAGCGCACAAGCGTTTGGAGGCATCTTCGCTACGCTGACTATGGGCTTCATTGGCGGCAGTCAGGTCAACGTCTTTTTACTGCGCTGGTTCACCAGTGAAGCGATCTTTTCGCGCGCCCTTCTATTTCAAGTACTCACCGGACTATTGTTTTTAGCAGGCACGCTTAGCGGCTGGTTCGGACTGACCGCAACCTTGGTCCTGTTCTTCGTGTTCCTGTCCTGCATCGGCCTGACTTCTCCCAATGCAGGTGCTATCGCCCTGGCGCCTTTCTCAAAAAACGTTGGCAGCGCTTCCGCCTTGCTGGGCTTCTTGCAAATGGGAACCGGGGCGTTGATCTCTACCGGTATTGGCTTTTTTGGCTCGGGCGCCACTCGGGCAATCATCGCCTTACTTTCCGGCACTGCTCTGGTCTCGCTGCTCATCTTACTTGTGGGCAGAAGAAACATAGTCGAGACGATCGCCAGAGAGGATAACGAATCCGTTATCGTCATGCACTAGTAACCCTTTTGCTTGTCGACCACGTTAATCATCGGCTTTCCGGCGACGAAGCGTCGCAAATTCTCTGAGATGGTACCGATCATCCGGCCCGCGTCTTGGTCCGACCGTCCTGCAATATGCGGCGTGATGATCGCGTTCGGGAATTTCCAAAGAGCATGCTCTTTCGGCAGCGGCTCCGGGTCCGTGACATCCACGCCGGCGCCCGCCAAGCGCTTTTCATCGAGAGCTTTCACCAGTCCATTCATATCGTAAATGCCGCCGCGGCTTACCGCGATGAAGTAAGAATTCTTCTTCATCAGCCCGAATTGGTGCGCGCCCATCATCTTGTGGCTTTTGGGAGTGTCCGGAACAGAGATGAAAACCACATCCGCGCCGGGAAGAACTTCATCGAGTTGATCGGGCTTCACCACTTTTTCTAAAAACGGCAAAAACGGCTTATCTTCCGGGTCCACGCCGATGACGTTCATACCGAATGCATTAGCGCGTAGTGAGATTTGCGAACCGATGCCGCCGACCCCAATTACCACCGCAGTCTTTCCTCTCAATTCGATTCCGTGAAAAGAACGCGGGTCCCAGATTTGCTGCTGGTCGTTCTTATACAGGACGTATAAGTTACGCGAGAGCATCAGCAACATTGCCAGTGCATGGTCTGCGATTTCCGGCCCTTGCACGATCTTGTTATTAGTCAGAACGATGTTGCTGTTCCGCAACTCAGCGCTTCCGTCTGCCGGAAAGAGAACCCTTTCGACGCCCGCCGCCATGATGCCGACCCACTTCAAATTCTTTCCCGCGCGGACCTGCTCCGACGTGATCTCGCCTATAAAAGCATCCGCATCCGGAACCTCCGCCAGAACACCCTCCCGTGTCACTGGAACAATTCGAGCGCTGGGCGCGGCACTCTTCAATTGTTCAACCAATTGGGGCGTGCCATTCAATACTAGAATTTTCTTTTCCTGCGCCGGAAGCAGCAGAGCGCAAGCAAATAACAACAAGTAATAGCGGTGTGTCATTTATTTCACCTCGGTCGGTAAGCCATGTTTATCTAAAAACGTGCGCAGGTCGGTAAAGATGCGAACCCGCTCCTCGGCGGTGAACATCCCATGCTTGCCGCCGGGAATGGTAACCAGTTCGTTCGGCACGCCAGCTTTATTCAATGCCTCATTCAATGCCTCCCGCAAACGCAGGGAATGCGTATAAGGAACCGTAGGGTCGGCATCGCCTTGCACTGTAAAGATGGGTGGCAATCCTGGCCGTATATAGGTCAACGGCGAAACGCGCCGCGCGATCTCCTCGCGGTTGGGTGCGCTGCCCAGCCACGTCACCGCATAGGTTTTCCGGTTATTGCCCTGCAAAATGTCCGCTACATCGGTGATGCCATACCAGTTCACAATCGCTGCCACTTTGGGCAGCGGTACGTCTCCTTGATTCGACGCGCACTCACGGTCCAGTCCTGCCTCAACGGGAGTAATGCCGGCCATAAGCGCAAGGTGCCCTCCTGCTGAGTCCCCGGAAACAACGATCTTCGACGGATCAATATGATATTCGGCCGCGTGCGAAACAGTCCATTTCAGCGCGCACAGGCAATCCTCCACCGCCGCGGGAGCGGGCGAAATACGCACGAGCCGGTATTCCACATTCACCACCGTCCAGCCCATTTCAAGCCATGGCATGATGGACGTCTGAGAGGCTTCCTTGCTGCCTCCGGCCCAGCCGCCGCCGTGTATATACATGAGCGTGGGCTGCGGCGTGCTCGCGTTGCGCCGCTGATAAATGTCCACTTTGTCTTCGTAACCGTTTGCAACCAGGTAGGTGACGTTCGGCGTAACCAAGTAATGACTTTGCGCGGTCACCCCCCACGTATCCGCCGCCATCGCCGAAACAGAAAATCCAACTAAAGCGAGTAGGAAAATCGAGGTCTTGTGCACCGAGTCATTCTATGTCACCGCGCCCCAGAGCCTGTGCAGCACCCATCCAACCAGAGAAGCCTGACTTCAGAGGGGGCAGAGTCTTTGCTGTCTGCCATTCCCTAGTCCGCCCGGAGCGCCGTCATAGGATCTGCACGCATGGCCCGCATCGCTGGCACGCAGCAGGCAAGCGCCGCGACCAGAATCGCGATCACTCCGGTTGCACCGATGGCAACTGGGTCCGCTGCATCTACGCCGTATAGCAAACTACCCAGCAGCCGCGAAAGCCCAAGCCCGAGTAGAATGCCCATCGCCGTGCCCGCCATCGCCAGTTTCATCCCGTTCGCCAGCACGCTCCCGACCACGTCTCGCGGCCGAGCCCCCAGCGCCATGCGCACGCCAAACTCGTGAATGCGTTGACTCACGGAATAGGCCATCACACCGTAAGTTCCAATCGCAGCCAAAGCAAGCGCTAGGGCGGCAAGCAATCCAACCAGTACGAACGCAAATCGCGACGTCGAGTACGATCCGTTCGCCACAAGTTCCATCGTGCGAACGTCGGCCACCGCCAGATTGCCATCCAGCTTACGCACGGCGGTGCGAAGCCGGTCAGCCGCCAGTTTCGAATCCAAGTTGGAGCGGATGGCAATCGAAAACTGGCGGACCCACGGCTCTTGCAGCATGGGCCACCAGAACGCCGCCTTCGCACCCGCGTCCTTTGGCGTGTCCTTAACGTCGCCGACAATCCCCACCACCGTGATCCAATCGCTTTCTTTCGGATGGTCGCTAAATGTGACCTTGCCGCCCAGCGCATCGCCGTGCTGCCAGTATTTCGCCATCGCCTGGTTAATGACCAAGACTTTCCCGCTATCCGCGTTGTCGTGTTCGCCAAAAGCCCGCCCACGAACCACCGGAATTCCGAGTGCGCTGAAATAACCAAAGGTTGCCGTGTGATATCGCGCATTGAACGAATCCTTAGGAGGCGGCGTCTCGCCTTGTATCTGAAAGCCCCCGGTGTTCTCATCCCAACCTGTCCAAGGCAGATCGGACCCCAGGCCTGCCGCGCGCAATCCCGGCGTACGGCGCACCTCTGCCAGCAAGCGGTCACCGAAGAGCGCAATCGATTTGCCGTCCTTGTAGTGAGCCTCGGGAAGCGATACGCTTGCTGTCACTACCTGCTCCGGGCGAAAACCCCGCTCGGATTTCAGCAGATTCACGAAACTCCGCAGCATCAATCCCCCGCCAATCAGCAGAACACAGGCCAGCGTTACCTCACTCACCACCAAGCCGTTACGCAAACGCAGCGTGCCGTAGCTGCTCGTTGTGCTCCGGCCGCTCTCATGCAAGGACTCCCGCAAATCGGTTCGCGATCCGTGC
>DATHIZ010000115.1:0-2001 GCA_035316385.1 Bryobacteraceae bacterium
CCGGAAGCCACCGGCCCGACCTTGTGGGGAACCCCCAAATCCGTGACAACTGGCGTGATCTTGGCAGTAACCGGTTCAATCAGCAGAGCACGAATGCCGTTCTCGACATCGCGGATTTCGCATACCCAGCCGCATTTACACCGGGCAACTCAGGACGAAATATCGTTACCGGTCTACCTCTCGTCTGGATGCAAGTCTCTGCGCAGAAGAATATTGTGGTCAGAGAGAGGTGGAAGGTTCAGATTCGCTGGGATATGAACAATCCCCTTAAAACGAACAACTTCAACCCGCCGACAACGAGTGTGGACTTAAAGAACCCCAATCTGTTTGGAAAGATCACCAGCGAGACGGGGCTGTCCAGTTATGGCAGCAGTCCCATGATGCATTTGTCCCTGCAAGTTTCTTTCTGAGACCCCCAAATGATTGACAAACGAGACGGCTTCAACAATTCGGCTGGGATATCGCGGCGCAGCTTTCTCTCGACTGCGGCGGCCGCTCCACTGGCCTTTCAACCCCGGCAAGCGCCACCCAACGTCATACTCATCGTCGGCGACGACCTTGGTTACGCCGATCCAGGTTGTTACGGACAGAAAGATATCCGGACGCCTCACATCGATTCGCTCGCGCAGGCTGGTTTGCGCTTCACTCAATCCTACGCAGGATGCACCGTGTGCGCACCCTCCCGCTGCGCGCTGATGACCGGCCGCCACACGGGACACGCCACTGTGCGGGGCAACCGCGACCCGAATTTAGCGCTCACTCCCGAGGAGACCACTGTAGCCCAGATTTTCCAGAAGGCTGGCTATCGCAGCGGAGCGTTCGGCAAATGGTCTCTCGGCACGCCTCCCGACATGCACGCTCTGCCGACCCGCAAGGGCTTCGACACGTTCTTCGGCTACCTTCACCAGACGCACGCTCACACCTACTATCCCGAGATGCTGTGGGACAACGAGCGGGAACATTACCTGGAGGAAAACTTCGGCGGTCGGAAGGGAAAGTACTCACACGATTTGATCACCGATCGGGCGCTTCAATTCCTCGATCAAAACCACGATCGCCGCTTCTTTCTCTACGCGCCGTTTACGCCGCCACACGGCCGCTTCGAAGCTCCTGACGATCAACCATATACGGACCGGCCATGGCCACCCACGGCACGCATGATTGCGGCCATGATCACACGCCTCGATGACAGCGTCGGAAAGATTCTGGAACGTCTGAAGCGCTACGGCATCGAGCGCGATACGTTGGTGATCTTCACCAGTGACAACGGGCCTGGAGGCCTGAGCGCCCGCCAGTTCCATTCGAGCGGGCCCCTGCGCGGATTCAAGCGGGACCTGTATGAAGGCGGTATTCGCGTTCCATTCATTGCCCGGTGGCCGGGCCGCATCCAGCCCGGCGTTTCCGATGAAGTGTTTGCCTTCTGGGATTTGCTTCCTACCGTAGCTGACCTCGTCGGCCAGCCGACGCCCGCGGGCCTTGACGGGATCTCTGTGTTGAAAGCGCTGCTTGGGAAGGGACCGGCTCCTAACGGGGACCGGCACTTCTATTGGGAATTTCATGAACGTGGCTTCCAACAGGCCGTCAGGTGGCGAGACTGGAAAGGCATTCGGCTGAAGCAGGGAGCGCCCATCGAACTCTACAACCTCGTCACCGATCTCGGAGAACGAAAAGACCTGGCTCTTCAAGAGCCTGTGATAGCGAAAAAGCTCACGGGTCTGATCGAGACTTCACGAACAGACTCTCCTTACTGGCCCGCGCCCGCGTCGCGCGCCGGGCTCGGTTCACACTGAAATTCATCTTTTAACTTCCGGAGGACTTTCTGTGATCAAGCGTGGACCAAGCGCATCTTGTGCGCCCCTAAGGGATTGTCATGAAATAATATATCCGATTCATGCGAGCCGTGGCTGGAGCGTGTAGTTCCAGTCGCCGTGGAATTTGTCGCGATGGAGATGGAGTGCTGCGATTTCTTTGTCAGATACTTTGACACCCGCGGGATAGGGT
>DATHIZ010000116.1:0-2293 GCA_035316385.1 Bryobacteraceae bacterium
TACGACTGCTGGCAGGTAGACGAGAGCCAGCAGCCAGTGTCGGCGCGTCACGCCATGGCGGTCGCGGTTGCGGTCTTCCGGAAAAGCCAGAGCGAAGTGCAGGAACAGCGCTGGCTGGAGCGCGCCCGCAATGATCGAGCCCCAGTAAATCGTCCAGTCAAAGTTGTTCAGCTTGCCGGTGAAATGGAAGGCGTAGAGGACGAACGATACCAGGCAGAAGACGTAAAAATGCGTGGCATGCGGTGCGGTCCAGCGCCGGAAGAGCACATAGAGGCCGATGAGCAGATAAACCAACGCGACCAGCCGCAGTCCCTGGTACTGGGAGCGGTCGACTGCAATCAGAATCACCGATGCGTCGAGACGGACGCCGGATCGTGACAGCGTGTAATCAATGCGGCGGTAAACGCCCGTTCGGAACCATTCTCTGACAAGGCTGGCCAGCCGGGGTGTCGGATGGTCGGCGGCCGCGATCAGAATGTCGCCCGGTTTAATCCCGGCTAATTCTCCGGGGCTGCCGGCAGGAACGTGCTGGGCCTTCAGTCCGCCGTGCGCCTCCATCCACCAGATGCCGTCGGTTGGTTTCTGATACTGGGCATCCTTCACCAGATTCAGCGATGCAAAGATGATCGCCGCCAGCGTGAACAGCGCCAGCAGGACTACCGTAAGCCGGGTTGAGATCGACTTCTGCATGTGCCCCGGGGAACAGCGACAGGGGGAATGGCTCCAGTCTAGTGCGAAGCACGCAGCTTGCCAGCCTCTAATTTGAAGTGCCGGGGACGAAATTTCGTCCCTAACTCGTTCATAAAAAAACAAATAGACGGTTTGAAGACGGTTTCATTTCCGCCTTCGTCACTTTTCTCAGGGGACCGGGTTCCGCGAAACGGTAGGTCGCTATGGTCAGGCATAGGACCATACCGCATTCTCGTATCGGCAAATGCCGGCAGATTTGCAGCATGTTGAGAATCTTCGGAACGTGACCGATGGCGACCTAAACGCGAACTAACCCCTCTGCCGATACATCTTTTTACGAAACATCGCTGTCTATGTTTCAAGAGTTTGAATATCGTTACCAACATGTTGGTCTTTTACGACGTTCCGGAGGACTCGGAGATGTCGCTTGCCAATTGGATGACTGCCTTGGGAGAAGCCGGTGAGACGGAGGAATTCGCCCGGGTTGGGGGCGCGCGCATGCGATGCCTCACCACCGGGAATGGGCCGTCCTTGCTTCTACTGCACGGTCTGCTGGGGACCGCAGACGCGTGGGGTGCGGTCACGCAGCGCCTGGCAGGCAGTTCGACTGTTTACGCGCCGGATGCGGTGGGGATCGGAGGGTCGGATCGCGTCCCGAACCTGGACGTCAGCCTGGTTGCAACCGCAGGCCGATTGATCGAGCTGATGGATGCGAAAGGCATTGCACAGGCTGATATCGTCGGCACGTCGCACGGCGGATCTGTGGCTCTGATGTTCGCAGCCCTCCATCCGGAACGTGTCCGCGGCCTGGTGCTGCACGCGCCAGCGAATCCCTTTTCCGATGTTGCGGACCCTCTCATTCGCTTCTATCGCACGGCATTGGGACGCTGGTTTGCCGGCCGTGTACCCACCGTGCCCGCCGGCGTCCAGTCACTCGCTTTAGGGCGCTTGTATGGAGATGCCAGCCGTGTCCGGAATGGCTCTCTGGAACGCTATATCGCCTCACTGCGCGTCCCGGGCACCGTCTCCTATGTTCTGAGCATTCTCGACCGCTGGGAGCTGGATATGGCGGCGCTGGAAGCGGCGCTGCCCAGCGTGCGCAGGGTGCCTGCTTTGCTGCTCTGGGGAGACCGGGACCGCGCCGTAAGCCTCCGCAGCGGTGAGCGCCTGGCCGAATACTTCGACAACGCGGCGCTGGTCGTTATCCCGGGTGCTGGTCACCTGCCCCATGAGGAGGTTCCAGTGGCCTTTGCGGCAGCCATCCACGGCTTTTTGGGCGGTCTGAACCGCGGGAAGCCACATCCCACCGGCCGTGGGCCCCGCATCGTCTCCCGCAACGATGCCGCGTGATTGAGAGCTGTTTCGTCATCGCCTCTGGATGACGCGAAGCGAGCGTCACGCATTCGAGCGTCCTGTATTCGTCTAGTTGACTTTGTTTCAGCGGAGGCCATGCGAATGGAGCGGAGCGCACAGAGCAGAGGAGAAATGCTCTAATTGCAAATACCTCGCATGAGGAAGGGAAGGATCCATTGAAACAGTTCAGAAATCGCATGGGTACGTTCGTGGTAACCGCCGCGCTGTTGGTGGGCGGAGCTGCGCCGGC
>DATHIZ010000117.1:0-11248 GCA_035316385.1 Bryobacteraceae bacterium
AAGTGAGCGTGGAGGGCGATCCCGATCCCGTCACTGGCATGATCATCGACCTGAAAGACCTGAAAGACGTCATAGAGGAAGAGATTGTGGCTCCCATGGACCACCGCTTCCTGAATTATGAAGTAGAGCCTTTTGGCAAGGTGATCCCGACTACCGCGAACCTGGCCAGGGAAATTTGGCGCCGTCTGCACCCCAGCCTGCGGAGCCGTTTCGGCGCGGACATCCTGGCCCGCGTCAGGCTGTTTGAGACTCCGGATCTCTATGTGGACGTGATGCCGGTCGACGTGGTGCGTGACACCCTATGATTACCCTCACCCGCCGCTATCATTTTTCCGCTTCGCACCGGCTGCATTCCGATGCCCTGGATGCCGCTGAAAACGCCCGGTTTTACGGCAAATGCAATAATCCGTTCGGCCATGGTCATGATTACGCCCTGGAGGTAACCGTGGCGGGGAATGCCGATCCTGTTTCGGGGCTGATTGTACCCATTGCCGCCCTCGACCGGTTTATCGAAGAGAAGATTCTGCGGCTATTTGCCCATCGCAACATCAACTTGGACGTACCGCAATTTGCGCGGCTCGTGCCCACAACCGAGAATCTGGCCATCGTGATGGCCGCACTGCTGCAAGAACACTGGCCCGGCTCCTTTGATCAAATGGGGGCACGCCCGGTTCGTATCCATATTCAGGAGACCGGACGAAATGGTTTTGAATTGCTGTTAGGCAAGCGGACCCATGTGTCTGCCCACGATCGTCAGAAAGAAAGCGTAACCGTTCATGTCTAAATCCAAGGCGTCCGCGATGAACGAACTGCCCGCTCCCAAGAGCGCTGCCGCGAAGGAGGGC
The DNA here is from genome assembly GCA_035316385.1 of Bryobacteraceae bacterium. Taxonomy (GTDB): domain Bacteria; phylum Acidobacteriota; class Terriglobia; order Bryobacterales; family Bryobacteraceae; genus Bog-105. The sequence goes on from DATHIZ010000117.1 coordinate 846, forward strand.
GCTGCCGTGGTCGAAATCAAGAAGAAGACTTCTTCGCAAGCGTCCATCGCCTCGCACATGCGGGAAGTCATCCGTATGTTGGGCGAGGATACCGAACGCGAAGGCCTGGCGAACACGCCGGAGCGCATGGAAAAAGCCTTGCAGTACCTCACCAGCGGTTACGCCGCCAAGCCGGAAGACATCGTCAATGGCGCCCTTTTTGGAGTCAACTACGACGAAGTGGTCATCGTCCGCGATATCGAGTTCTTTAGCATGTGCGAACACCACATGCTGCCCTTCTTCGGCAAAATGCATGTGGCCTACCTGCCGGATAAAAAGGTGATCGGACTGAGCAAAATCCCACGCCTGGTGGACGCTTTCGCCCGCCGCCTGCAGATCCAGGAGCGCCTGACACAACAGGTGGCCGAGGTGATTCAAAAGCTGATCGAGCCCAAAGGCGTGGCCGTTATTTGCGAAGCGCGGCACTTTTGCATGATGATGCGCGGCGTCGAAAAACAGCACTCGGGAGCCGTCACCAGCGCCATGCTGGGCGCTTTCCGCAATAACAAAGAAACGCGTAATGAGCTTCTTTCTCTGCTGGGCCGGAGCTTGTCGGGAATTTAATTTACGTGCCGCGCGATAGACCTGTTGCACATGCTAGCATCGGGACATGAGCGACCAATGCCGTCAATTCGACGCAGGTCCGGACATTTTTGGCAAGATGTGGAATGTCCAGTTCCGCTGGCTCCAAACCGCCATCTCCATCCGGCATGCGGACACCGTGGACGTGAAATTTATGGCCACTCCTGAAGGTGGCGCCGCGGAGGAAAAAGTGATTGCATTGCCGCACGCCGCCCTCCTGCAGGTGACCAGGGCGGGCGGTCATAAGCTTACGGACCCTTACTGTATGCGTCTGGCAGCCGCTCATCTCCGGCATATGATCGAAACATCCGAAGATATGGATAAGACTATCGTGACGCTGTCCGCGCTGGAATTGGCTGCTTACGATCGTCAATTACACCAGGCTGCGGTTCCCGTGAGCCGCTAAATTCAACCCACGTCAGACGGAGCCAATTGTACGCGGAGATACGGCGATGATGAGTGCAGCAAGCGTGTTCCCATGTGTTAAGAATAAGATTTTGAAGCATTCGCTAAGACCTTCCTTAGCGAAAGGAGATTAAGTTTCCATGGTGAATTGTCCGAAATGTGATGCCGCGATCGACGCGGAAGAAGAAGAACTGGACGAAGGAGACGTTGTCTCTTGTGACGAATGCGGCGCTGCCCTCAAGGTCGCCAGCGTGAACCCGGTAGAACTCGAATCGGAAGGGGATGTCTCCAAAGACGAAGACGATCTGGACTTCGATGAGGATGACGACGACGAGGATGAAGACGAAGAAGCGGACGAAGAAGAAGAGGACTGGTGATGCCGAAAAGGCGGGTGGCGCTGTCTGCATTGCTTGCCATTTCTGCCTTTTTTCCATGCTGGGCGCAGACGCCGCCGACCCAGTCACCGTCCCTACCGCCGCCGCAGACCAGCCGGTCAGACCTTTCCTCTTCGCGCTCGATTGAAGGAATGGTGCTAAACGCCGGTGGCTCTCCCGTACCTGGGGCGGTCGTCTTAATCAAAGATTCCAAAACCCTGCAGGTTCGCTCTTATATTGCACAGCAGGATGGTAAGTATCATTTTTACGGCCTGAGCACTTCCGCCAATTATCAACTTCGGGCGCAGGCGCAAGGGCTGACCAGCAAGACCAAAACCGTCAGTGTTTTCGATAGTCACCATAAAGTGGTGCTGAACCTTAAGCTGACTAAGAAATTGAAATCCTAGCTCAACTCCTGGAAGAGGCAGTTTGCATGAAATCAACCGAGATCATACAGCGCATCAAAGAAATTGCTGTCGTACCCATCGTTCGCACTCCCGACTTGACGACCGCGTTGGCCGCCGTCGAAGCGGTGCTCGAAGGCGGAATCAATTGCGTGGAGATCACCATGACGGTGGCGAACGCGTTGAAGGCGATTGAAAGCGTCGCGGACCGTTACGGCGACAAGGTCTTATTGGGAGCCGGCACCGTACTCGACCCGGAAACAGCCCGCGCCTGCATGCTGGCCGGAGCGCAGTTCTTCGTTACGCCCAGCCTCAATGTGAAAGTGATTGAGCTCGCCCGCCGCTATAGCCGGCCAATTTTTCCTGGCGCCCTGACTCCTACTGAGATCTTGACGGCTTGGGAAGCCGGAGCGGACGGAGTGAAAGTATTCCCCTGCAATGCCCTGGGCGGTCCAAAGTACATCAAGTCGCTCAAAGGCCCGTTTCCGCACATCGATCTGGTTCCTACCGGCGGCGTAAATCTCGAAACCATAGCCGATTTTTTGGCTGCCGGTTCAAGCGCGGTAGGAGTCGGAAGCGAGTTGATCGATGCCCAATCAGTCGCTTCGGGCGACTACCGCGCCGTAACCGATCGCGCGCGCAAATTTCTCGAAATTGCAACCGCAGCCCGTAAAAAACCAGCCAAGTAAGGCGGACCCCCTGGTCCGGCTGTCCCTAATATCGCGGAATCCCCCGGTCCACTTCCGCGCTCCAGCGGTCAATTCCGCCCGTAATGCTGTAGCAGTTCTCAATCCCCTGCGCCCGTAGCCAGACCGCCACCTGCAAGCTCCGCACCCCGTGATGGCAGAGCACCAGCAGGTCACCTTCGTCGGCCAAACCCTCCAGGCGTTGCAGTTCGGCTGGAACGGTCTCCATCGGCATCAACAGCCCCCCATCCAGGTGCGCAATCTCGAACTCCCACGGCTCGCGAACGTCGATCAATGTCCCTTGTTTACTCGCGTTTAGACGTGTTCTTGCTTCCGCCGGGGTGACTTCCAGAGATTCTGCCATTTCGTTGCTCACCTCAACTCTACAACGCTTTGCCGACGCCGTTCCTATTGCCCGGTTTGGGGTTCATGACATACTCAATACCTTAGAATCGTCTTCATGGCTCAGCTTGGGAACGCCATCAGCCGCTATCACAAGCTCTTAGAGCTGGAGGAATATCGGAATCCCGTTTGGGCCGAGCAGTTGCAGGAACGCATGCGCCGGTTCCACTTAACCGAATCCGGCCGCCTCCTGGCACCGGTTCTGCGTCCGCATTTCATCTCGCGGAAGCAGTTGGATACGGTTACCGCCGCCACCACCCATCTGGCCCAGATCCTGGACCGCATGGAGGCCATCGTGTTCGCCTCGCCGCTCTTGCTCAACCGCTTGCAGATGCTGCCGGCCGAAAAAATGCTGGCAACCGTCCCCTGCGGCTATTCGCGTTGCAACGTGATGGCGTCGATGGATGCCACCGTGCGGAACGGCTCCCTCAGCCTGCAGGGGCTGAACGCTTGCAAACCGGCCGGGCTCGCCTACTCCAGCCTGCTGGCGGACCTCTTTCTGGAGTTGCCGGTCGTGAAAGAATTCCAGCGAAACCGCTATAAACTTTCCAAGCTCGGCACTACGAAACTTCTGCTCCAGGCCATCCAGGGCGCCTGGCGCGAATTCGACCATGGAAAATCCCAGCCTGCTATCGCCATCGTGGAAATGGGACAGGAACCCAATGCGGCTTTAAGCGAAAGCCACCTGATAGCAGAATCGCTGAGCCGCCAGGGCGCCGTGGTCCGCATGGTTCCCCCCGACCGCCTCGAATATTCCGGCGGCAAATTGCACACCGGAGATTTCACCATCGACGTTGTGCTCCGCCGCCTGCTGACCAGCGAATTGCTGACTAGGTTTGAACTTTCGCATCCGCTGCTGAATGCCTACCGGGATGGCGCCATATGCGTCGTAAACAGTTTCCGTTCCGAGTTCGCGCAGCGGCGGTCCTTCTTTGACTTGTTGACTGACGAAACCGTCACCTCCGGTCTACCGGCCGCTGATCGCAAATTGATCCGGACCTTTGTACCGTGGACGCGCATCGTAAGTGCGCGGAAGACCACGCATTACGGCGAAACGGTCGACCTGCCGGAGTTCATCCTCCACCATCGCGAACGCCTGACGCTGCTCCCTACCGAGGATGGCGCCGGACAGCGCATCTACATCGGCGCCGGGATGACGCCTCACGCCTGGGACCGCGCCTTGCACCAGGCCCTGCGGACCTCATATGTCATTCAGGAGCGTCCCACCGCGGATACCGAACCTTTCCCGGTATTCCAATACGGCGAACGCAAAATGAGAAATGCTGAGGTCACCATTCATCCCCACATTTTTAATGGGCAGATGAACGATGCCTCAGCAATTTTGCACTCCTGCGCGGAGGGCTCGACCGCGCAGTTAGCGGTTGCTCCGGTACTCTTGCTCGATGAAATTTAAGCTGCGGCGAGTTCGAGATCTTCCGAGTTCTCGTCCACGCGTTCGCCGGCAGCGCGCCGCCGGTCAATCGCTTCCTGGCAGGATACGCAATAAGCAGCCCACGGCAGCGCCTTCAGGCGCTTTTCAGGAATCTCTTCTTCGCAGCGCAGACAGATGCCGAAGGTGTCATCCTCGATCCGCGCAATGGCTCCCTGTACTTCTTTCAAGAGCTTTGATTCTCTATCGAGATTACGAATCGCTACCTCGCGATTCATCTGCTGCTGCAGCCGGTCAAAATCTTCCGCCGCGTTCTCAATTAAAATTTCTTCGCGGTCCGAGCTTCCGGTCAGCAGTTCTTTTCGCTTCGCCTCCAGAACCCGTCGCACTTCACTATTTTTTGTCGTTGTCATTTTATTCCACCCAAACTAACTGAAAAATATAAACTTTACGCTCTCATCAGCTGGTCTAATTGCCTGCTTTCAGACGAATGAGATGCGTGTTGAAGCGCTGAAGTTTCAACCCCCGGAGGCCGTGAGAAAATCTTTACATTTTCTTTTCGCTACCGCGCCAGCACTTCTCCTTCTCGCGGCTTCGGTTGAGGCGCCTCCTCGAGCCCGTGCCCGGAATCCCTCAAACTGGCACATTTACTTGCCGAAACACCGAAAACGAGCGGGAAGCGTTAGCGACCACGATGTTCCATTACTCACGAACGCCCTAAGTAAACGGCCTTGTCCGCGCGGCGCCGCACAACACCTTCGTTTCGGGAATGGATATCATGAGCGACAGAACCTCCTGTATCACTCACAAATAGCCCTATAATGATCGATAGAAGTCTGCTCTATCGCTCATGACTTGGAACTGGCAAAGACCGGACTGGCCCCATTTCTCCTGGGACAAGGCACGTCTAGCCAAGGCGGAAGAGCAGTTTCTCCTGAAAGCCGGTGTGTTTGTCGGTACGGTCAAGCACCTGGGGAAGGACGATCGTGAACAGCTCACGGTTGAGGCCATGAGCACGGAAGCCCTGACCACCTCCGAGATCGAAGGCGAGATCCTCGATCGAGCGAGCGTCCAGTCCTCAATCCGCAGGCAGCTAGGTCTTGCCGCGGACAACCGGCGGGTTGGGCCGGCGGAACAAGGAATCGCCGAGGTGATGGTCGATTTGTATCGTCAATTCGCCAAGCCGCTCTCGAGCGAGATGCTGTTTGCCTGGCAACGGATGCTGGTTCACGGTCGGCGAGATCTTAGAGATATTGGCCGTTATCGAACTGACAAAGAGCCGATGCAGATCGTATCGGGATCGATTTATGCGCCGAAAGTGCATTTTGAAGCGCCGCCATCATCGACGGTGCCGCACGAGATGAAAGAATTCATCAACTGGTTTAATCGCACCGCGCCGGGCGGTGGCGAACCGCTCCCTAGCGTCTCAAGAGCAGGAATCGCGCATCTCTATTTCGTTTCTATCCATCCGTTCGAAGACGGGAACGGGCGTATTGCTCGGGCAATCGCCGAAAAGGCATTGGCGCAGAGTTTACGCCAACCAACACTCATCGCCGTCGCAGCGACTATCCTTGCCAACCGAAAAGCGTACTATGAGGTACTCGAAGCAGCCAACAGGAATAACGAGATGACAGCATGGCTCTCCTGGTTCGCTGCAACGGCAATCGATCCACAGCGGCGGACGATTGCAAGTGTCGAGTTTCTCATCCACAAGACGCGGCTGCTCGACCGTCTTCGCGGCCAGCTCAATGATCGTCAGGAAAGAGCGCTCCTCCGCATGCTGCGAGAGGGCCCGGAAGGTTTCAGTGGTGGCTTAAGCGCTGGCAACTACGTCAGTATCACCGGCGCATCCCCGGCTACGGCGACACGCGATCTCTCGAACATGGTCGACAAAGGCGCGCTTATCCGCGCCGGAGAACGCCGCTACGCCCGCTATCAACTGGCGATTCCCCTGCGCCCAGTATCAGAAGTGGTGCTTGGTAAGGAGATATAATCCGCCGCACGCTTACCTCAATACCTCAGCCCATACTGGAACTGCTTGGCAAGGCGTTGACGCCCTTCGCCGCTGCCGCTGCGCAACGGCTCCAGGCCTACGACTTCGGAAGCGCTTCGACGCCCCGCCAGCGTCCAATCGCGGGAAATTGGAGCGGGACCACGGAAGACCAGTACGTGGAGCGCGGAGGTCTCTTAGGAATGACGATCACGTGCTCGGTCAAAATATCGCGCCATACCGTCTCCGCCGAAGCAATCGTTAGCCCGCCAAGAGAGGCTGGTGGCCCGGTCCGGCTTCGAATGACCGGAGGGTTCTATAACGATGAGCTTGTACAGTTGTCATACCGGAGCATAGATCCGGTGCGCGTTCAGTATGGCGTTGTTCTACTGAGCCTCTCTGCATCTGGCGAAGCCCTTCGCGGAAATTATTCTGGCTTCTCGCCAAAAACGGGAATGCCTCGTTGTCGGTAGGCTTAACCTGACTCGCGACCGAATCTGACAACTGGGTTTCAGACTGTAGGTTCATTGGAGCGGGCTTGACATCTGCTGTTATATCCGGGCATTATAATTGTACCTGGATAAAAACAAAATGACCCCTTCTCCTTCCACCTCCTGTACCGCTTTCTTCGGCACCACCCGCATTGCCTCGGGAGACTTACGCCAAGTCCTGGCCAAAGCCACAACCGTCCTGGATCCGACTCAATGGACCCAATTGCTGATATTCGATAACGCGACTAGCTCTCCAATGGAGGTGGATTTCCGTGGGACGGCGGAGGACGTACTGCAGCGGATCCCGGAGCTGCCCCCAGGACTTGCGGCTGAAACCATCCCAGTGGAAGAGGACGCACGCCGGCCCGGCCGCCCGAAGCTGGGCGTCGTTGCCCGTGAGGTCACACTCTTGCCGCGCCATTGGGACTGGCTCGCGAGCCAGCCCGGCGGTGCCTCCGTCGCCTTGCGGAAACTGGTCGAGCACGCCAGAGTGGCAAATCAGGGTAGGGACCGGCAGCGCCGGGCCCAGGAGGCGGCCTACCGGTTCCTGTCCGCCATGGCCGGGAACGAAAGCGGCTTTGAGGAGGCAACTCGAGCCTTATTTGCAGGCAAGCCGGAACGTTTTGACGAAGTCGTTGAGCCTTGGCCACTGGATATCCGCGAGCATGCGAAGTCCTTAGCCGCGCCTGCCTTCGAGCGGCCGGAACCGGCGCTTTGACGCTCGGAAAGGAACCCCGTACCCTGCCCGGCCGCTATTCTAAGCGCCCCGCCAGGCAAAAAATTCGAAAACCCGAATTTTTTCACCAAGAACGCTATGGATTCCATGCAAAACAGCCGCTATGAAGAACAGGTGCCTTAACCAAGCCTCACTCACTCATGACGGATGAAAAAGCGGTTGCTCTCACGGGAACGCGCAAGACTGCGATCTTGCTGATTGCTCTCGGTTCAAAAGGGAGCGCCGAGATACTGAAGCAACTACCACAGGAAAATAGTGATCGCTTAGCCGCGGCCATCGCGCGCATTGAGCAGGTCAGCGAGGAACAAGTCGATTCCGTCCTGAACGAATACAGCCAGTTGCTGACTTCACAGCGCTTGCTGGTGCGTGGCGGCGTCGATTACGCCCGCAAGCTGCTGGTGGAAACGTACGGCGCGGACGTAGCCCAGCAATTGATCGCGCGTCTGACCAAGTCGCTGAATACGGGATTAGCCGTCTTCGACAATTTCAGTAAAGTCGACCCTCAGCAACTCGCAAAGTTCATCCAGGACGAACACCCGCAAACCATAGCCCTTGTCCTGTCCCATCTCGACGCCGCGCACGCAGCCAGCCTCTTTAGTGCACTCCCTCCTGAAATCCGGAAGGATATCGCGGTTCGGATCGCCGAATTGGACGAAATATCGCCCGAAATTGTCCGCAATATAGCCTCGGTCATCGAACACAAGCTGCGCAGCCTGGGCGAAATGAGCCGCGAGCAATTCGGAGGCGTCCGCGCGCTGGCGGACATGCTGAACCGCTTGGATCCGGCAACCGGCAGCAAATTGTTGGATTCGCTCGAATTGGATCACCAGCCGCTCTTCGAAAATATCCGCCGCTTCATGTTCGTTTTCAAAGACCTGGAAAATCTCGATACACTCTCGCTTAAAACTCTCATGGGCAAGGTGGATCGCAAGATTCTGGTGGTTGCTCTCAAAGGCGCCAACGACTCCCTACGCGCCAAGTTTCTGAACAGCCAGTCGGCGCGCGCCGCCGAAATGATGCTGGACGACATCGCCTCCCTCGGCCCGGTAAAGCTGAAGGATGTCGATACCGCCCAACAGCAGATCATCGCCCGCGCCCGCGAGCTCGAAAAAGAAGGAACCATCTCCCTCAGTGCCCCAGGAACCGACCAATACGTCACCTGATGTATCTATGTAACCTGATGCGTTCTACCTCACTTTGAAAATTCGAACCCATTGCCACTTCGTTCGGTAAAATCAATCCACCTCTCCCGTTTCCGGGACATAGCAAAACTTCCAAATCTTTCTTCTCTCGCGAAGTCAATACTTTACGTCCGAATCCGCTATCCGCCCCGCCGGACCTGTTGCGAAAGTAACGCACAGAAGGCAGCGCATGCATCCCGACGACGATTCCCAACCCAGCCACTCCACCGGGCCCCGCACGCCCGCCGGCAAAGCCGTCTCCTCCATGAACCGCCTCACGCACGGCTGCCGTTCGGAGAAAGTGATTCTCCGCCACGAAGATCCCGCCGAATACACGGCCATCATGGAAGACTGGTGCCAGCAATACCGCCCGCAAACACCCGCCGAACGCTTACTGCTCAACGAAACCGCTCACGCCCAATGGTTCCTCTTGCGCAATCAGCGCCGTTTCGACGAAGTCGAGTACGAAAAGAACATGAATTTCCGCAACTGGACGGAAGACCAAAATCACGAATACGCTCTCGCCCTTCGCTACAAAATCGCCGCCGAACGCGCCTTTCTGCGCTGGTTCAAGGAACTCGAAAGCTACTATGCCCGCGTGCAGCGCAGACAAAACCGTGAAGGCCAAATCACCAGGTCGGTAGAAAACAAATCGCTTGGAAGCAAACCGCCGGAAATCAGACCCACATCGGCCGTTCACCCCATCTCTGTGTCCTCGCCCGCGGAGCCGCGCCAAAACGAACCTTTTTCACCTCCGGAATCGCCTTCGACGCCAACGTAAGGTAGCCTGGAACAAAAGGCGAATGAATGAACCTGGCTCTTGATTTCGGTCAACCTGATTTCGGTCTTCCTTCCGCGGCGCCGGAGTTCCTGGCCGTTCAACCCCTCTCTCCGGTTCAGGCGCTAGCCGACCGTTTCAGCGAATCCATGCAGCAGGATGGTTCCCCCGTTCGTGCCGTCCGCCACCAACCCGCCAAACCGCCCCAATTCGGCCCTTTCCCCACGCAACTTAACCCCGTCCTGCGCTCGGCGCTCGCCACGCGCGGCATTGAAAATCTCTACTGCCATCAAGCTGCCGCCGTCGAACTCTCGCTGGCCGGGAAAAACGTCGTCGTCGTCACTCCCACCGCCAGCGGCAAAACTCTCTGCTACAATCTCCCGGTCGTGCAAGCCATTCTGGCCGATCCCGCCGCCCGCGCCATTTACCTGTTCCCTACCAAAGCCCTTGCCGAAGACCAGCGCCTGGAACTGCAGCGTTTAAACGACGCAGCCGGTGGCACGCTCTCCTGCCACACCTATGACGGAGATACGCCCCAGGATGCCCGCCGCGTCATCCGCGACAAAGCCAATATCGTTCTCACCAACCCGGACATGCTGCACACCGGCATCCTGCCGCACCACACCAAGTGGGTGAAGCTGTTCGAAAACCTGCGCTACATCGTAATTGACGAGTTGCACTATTACCGCGGCGTGTATGGCAGCCATCTTGCCAATGTCTTGCGCCGGATGAAGCGCGTCTGCGAATTCCACGGCTCCAGCCCGCAATTCATCTGCTGCTCGGCCACCATCGCGAACCCCCAACAGCTTGCCGAATCCATCACGGAGCGGCCCTTCGAAACGGTAGCGGAAAGCGGCGCATTTCAGATGGCTGAGGAAGATTTCGAGATTGTCGGCGTTGATGTGCGCTTCTTCGGGATGCGAACCGAAGAAGTAATCGGGATGC
>DATHIZ010000118.1:0-2698 GCA_035316385.1 Bryobacteraceae bacterium
CGGGTTTTCCGGTAAATCCAGGTGCGGCCATGCCCGTCGTGAACGGCTGCCGCAAGCAGGAATACGCGGTTCTCATCGTCGTTGGGCTGCCCGCCACTCACTGAGTGGCCGTACGCAAGGCGCGACCGCTCGCCACGTGACCACGCCGACACCCGAACGCTACTTCTCCACCGAGTGGCCGGAGCGCCTCTAGAACAGATACATAGCGGAAGGATCAGACCATTGCTCCCGAGTAACGGCGAAGTGTTTACCAACGCAGGCGACTGCGTACGCGGGGTCAGCCATGAACCGATGGGTCGTGTGCCACCCAACCCAAATCTGGGCGGCGCCGCCGAGGACAAAGCGGCCGTCCGGGAACTCCACGAGCGCCTCCGTGCCTGCGGGCAACACATTCGGCTAACATTTTCACGGCGACAGGCCCACTACGGGGTGCCCAGATACACTGCCGTGCCACGGTCGGTCAGCGGCAAACTGGCGCCCCTTACCGGCAACCGGACGCCCGAAGGTCGGTGAAACAAACCCACTCGAAGCCGGTATTTCGTTTTCTCCTGAATCGCCGCGGAGCGCAAGCGCAGCCGCTCGATCGCCAGATCGTCTTTTCGCCACGTGATCATCGGCGGACTTCCACCGAGGATCTCGTGATCCAGGTATCCAACAATCCGCTCCTGCTCGTCGATCACGTGAGTGAAACACCAATACTCACGGTCAGGCGGTCTGAGGCATCGCCAGCGGTATTTCACTTCGAGGCCTCCGGCCCTCTGCTGAACGGAAAACCCGATCAATTGAAGCTGATCGCCGAAATTCACTTCGCAGTCAGTCAGTTGACCGAGGTTAGCCGGCACGAACGCGCCGCTTCGAAGGAGTTCATTCGGCGATGGGTTCCTGAAGATGCGCGCTACGCCCCCGTCCGGCAGCCGTGGATGATCAGGGATCTCGATAAAATCTTGATTTTTGACTTCGCTGATCAGGGCGTCTCCGTGTTTGTTAAAAAACCAAGAGCTACGCTCGCTGCCCCCATCTTTGTAAACGAAGAAGGCGGCGATGTCCAGTTGACGGAGCAATGCGTCGAGATTGTCTTCGTAAGCGGACGTTGTAATCTCCAGCGGCGACCTGAGTTCGAGCGCGGCAAGTTCAAAGTTGTTCACATTGAAATGCGGAGTGTCGGATGCAATAAGCAGCTTACCCGTGCCGTCAAGGCGCTGCAGAATCTCCTTTTGCGGCCATAAGTGGTCATTGTACTTCTGGGTGTACCGGCTGGAACTCGCGTCCCAGTTTCTGAAAACGCCAAAGGAACCCTGAAGCATTGCAATCAAAGGAAACGCGAGCAGGACGCACGTTGCAGTGTTCCTCCATCGTCCGAAAGCCGTGCACGCGGCATCCAACAGCAGTGCTAGCAACAGAGCGAACCCCGGAAGCAACGGGGATGTATAGCGCGGCTCTTGGAAGGGCCCCAACACGAAGAATGCGAACGGCGCAAGCCACACCACGGCAGTCGCCAATCCCTTCCTATCGGGCGCTTTGCGGATCAGGGCAACGGTCACAATCGACAGGATCGCCAAGGCTGCGTAATAGAGTGCCGGGCCTTCCTTGACCAAACGCCAGAAGTAACTGCTCGCGGACGCGGATCCATAGTAGGGCAGCGAAACTCCGCCAGCCTCGATGGCGGTCTGGAAGGCGCGACGATAGTTAATCGCGTACCAGGGAAGCGGCAGCAGCACGCCTGGAGCCAAGGCCAGACAAGTCCGGAGCGATACCCTCCGAGGCCACGCTGTAACAGTCCAAAGGAGAAACGGGGCGGCGACGTACAGCGGAAAACTCGCTTTGAGCAGCAATCCCAGTCCGCAGACGATGCTGAACCAGAGAATCTCCGACTGGGCGAGGCACAAGACGGCAACAACAACCAGCGCGGCCATCGCGTACTCCACCAGAAACCATCTCGAGAGGCCAAAGAGCATCGGCATGGTTCCCGCCACATAAACCGCGATCAAGCCTACACGTGGACCAGCATATTCACTGCCGAGGCGAAAGAGCGCTACAAACAGGACCAGCATGAAGCACAGATTCACGGCATAAGCGAATTGCGCGTGCCGCCCCAAAATCAGATAGACGGGTGTTGGCAAAACCGCGATAAGCGGCGGCTTACCTTCCCACGTCGAGAGGAACTTTCTGGCATAACCGGGGAGGCCGCCATCGACGAGGGAGTCGAACATCGCCAAGCTATTGGTTAAGTAAAAGCCGTCATCCCAAGTCGGCGGCAAGCGATCCAGGTGCAGCCAGACTACCGTGCTTGCAACGAAGAACAAGCTCAACCCCCCAAGGGCCCACGCGTACTTGCGCGCTCCGCCGTATGGATGCATGTCAACTAGACCCCACAGTTACGGCGGTGCAAATCCGAGTGACTGGGATGATCGGGAAACTAGCGCGATTGCTGGGCAGTATCATCCATTGGGTCTCGTAAAAGCCCCGAGGATTGTCACGGTTTTGCCTGTGGCCGCATCCAATAGTTCTAATAGTTCTAAGGTTGGTACAAGGTTACAGGAGAGTGGCTGGGGGATGGCAGATCCTGAGGCCAACAAAGGGTTGTACCCTAAACCTCGGATCTGTACGCGCTGAGCGGAAACTGGTTTCTGTTCATTCAGCCCTGCCTTGCTTCCAGTTAGATGCAGCAGCGCGGACGGCCCCGACTTCAACGAGCCGA
>DATHIZ010000119.1:0-3767 GCA_035316385.1 Bryobacteraceae bacterium
TCCTCACGTTCGTGCCGATCTGGAAAAACTGTTTACGCTGATCGCGCTCAACTGCGCGTTGCGCAACGGCGATGCGCACCTAAAGAACTTCGGGATTGTCTATGACGATGTGCTCGGCGAAGCCCGCCTGGCGCCGGCCTATGATATTGTGACGACCGCCGTCTACCTGGCCAAGGACAGCATGGCGCTCACCCTCAACGGAACCACCCGATGGCCAGCCGCAAAGGAACTCCAGCGGCTTGGCGAAACGCGAGCCGGCGGCACGCCAGCGCAGGTCAGGGGCATTCTGGAACGGATCGCGGGAGCGATCCACAGTACCTCGGCGGACGTCCGCGCCTACATGAAGGAGCATCCGGACTTCGCGGATATTGGCGAACGAATGCTTCAGGAGTGGGAAAAAGGCGCGAGCCTTTCGCTCAAGCCAGCTTGAGGAACGCCGTCGCCGTGATCGTACGGTCAGACAGCGCGATGATTTCCGCGCGGATCAGATCGGCGCGATGAGGCGCGTTCCTTATGGCAATTATGTTTTCTCCTTCGCTTTAGCGCTAACCACGAGGAAGGAAACATTGGTGGCTGGCATGATCGCTCAAATGGCAGTTGGGCGTCAGCCCGGACGGCCAAGCTATTGTGCTTAACCACGCTCCCGCAGTTGTGCCCGCTGTTGTGATGAAACGCTCATGCCTCGACTAGCGTAGTCGTTGGTGCGAGAAAGGCAACGTATACGGGCAGAAGGAGCCGAAGGTACTGGTTCGGATTGTGGGACAAGCGCCGCTGGCGGCCACGGTATACTCGCTCGAGCGGTTGCGATGCGGTACCTGCGGGCAGGTATTTACGGCACAGGAGCCGGAAGGAGTGGGGCCGGAAAAATACGATGAGACGGCAGCGGCGATGATTGCGCAACTCAAGTATGGCAGCGGGGTTCCGTTCTACCGGTTGGAAAAACTGGAAGGTCAGCTCGGGATTCCGTTACCGGCGGCGACACAGTGGGAGATTGTGGAAGAAGCTGCCGAGTTGATCAAACCCGTGCGTGATGAGTTAATTCGGCAGGCGGCGCAGGGCGAAGTGGTACACAACGACGACACCAGCATGCGAGTGTTACGGCTCGAGCGCGAGCCGTTGGACGAACGCACAGGCGTGTTCACCAGCGGGATCGTGTCGACCGGACAGGGTAGGAAGATCGCGCTGTACTTTACCGGACGCCAGCATGCAGGCGAGAACATCGCCGAGGTGTTGAAGCAGCGGGCTCAACAGGCGAGCCCGCCCATTCAGATGTGTGATGCGCTATCGCGCAACGTTCCGAAGTCGTTGCCTGCCGGAGTGGAGATTCTGCTGGCCAACTGCCTCGCGCATGGAAGGCGACAGTTCGTGGAAGTGGCAGCGAACTTTCCCGACCAATGCCGTTACGTGCTGGAGATGCTGGGTCAGGTATATGGCTGTGATGCCGAAGCGCGCGAGCGTGGCCTGACAACCGAACAGAGGCTACAGCTGCATCAGGAGCGCAGCGGTCCGATGATGGATCAACTGCACGGCTGGCTGGAGGCGCAGTTTGCCGAGCGCAAGACGGAGCCGAACTCGGGGCTGGGCAAGGCGATCGCGTATCTGCTGCGGCACTGGCGGCCTTTGACACTGTTTCTCCGGCAAGGCGGAGCCCCGCTCGACAACGTGCCTCCTATGCCGCATGCGGCATAGGCGACACGCCTGCGCCACCCACATGCTCGACGCCGGCGCGGACCTCAGAACGATTCAGGTGCTGTTGGGACATGGCGACATCCGGACGACGGCGAAGTACCTTCGCGTGTCGCTTCAACGCCTGCAGTCGATCCAGAGCCCCTTTGACACGCTGAATGTCAAACCTCTCGACTGGTCTGAAGACGACAGGAGGCAAAAGTGAGCCCGACCCGTCTGGAAATCGCCGATGTCTTTCGCCAGCACGAGAAGGAGTTCTTCGCGAAATGGGGCAGTCAGCTCACCGCACAACAAGCGGAAGGTATTCCGGGATATCTGCGCCTGTCGCACCGCCGCCTGCGGAGCACGCCTTGAACAATGTGACCAGTGTTCTGAGCGAACGCTGCGTTTCAACTCCTGCGGCAATCGCCACTGTCCGCGCTGTCAGTCCAGTGCGAGAGACCGCTGGCTGGCAAAGATGGCGCGGGATCTTCTTCCCGTGCCGTATTGCCATGTTGTCTTCACGCTGCCGGGACAACTGATTCCGCTCGCATTCCAGAATGCCAGGCTGATCTACAACCTGCTGTTCCAGGCTGCATCAGAAGCTTTGCTCACGATCGCTGCCGATCCGAAGCGAATGGGGGCCAGGGTAGGTTTCCTTGCCGTACTCCATACCTGGAATCAGAAGCTCGGTTTGCATCCACACCTGCACTGCCTTGTGCCTGCGGGCGGCTTGTCCGCCGATCAGTCCCGGTGGATCCACAGCAGGAAGCGGTTCTTCCTCCCAGTACGTGTACTTGGAAGCAGGTTGCGGACGCAGTTCTTGAACCTGCTCGGCTCAGCGTGGCGGGGTCGAAAACTCCGGCTCTCCGGCCCGCTGACGTACCTGAGACACGCCGCCGACTTTGACCGACTGGTTTCACAATTGAAGCGACTGAAGTGGATCGTTTATGCGAAGCGGCCATTCGGAGGCCCAGAGTATGTCCTGAAGTATCTGGCGCGCTACACGCATCGCGTTGCCATATCCAGCGGGCGTCTGATTTCCTGTGAAAACGGTCAGGTGAGCTTTCGCTGGCGCGACTCCGCCAATGGCAACCAGCAAAAAGTGATGACGCTCGATGCTGTCGAGTTCATTCGGCGCTTCCTCCAGCATGCACTGCCCTCGGGGTTCGTCAAGATCCGGCACTTCGGCTTCCTGGCAAACCCCTGCCGGAAGAAGTCGCTGTTGATTGCACGGACGCTATTGTTGAGTGGGCCGCCACCGGAGGTTTCCTTAACTACGGAGCAACGCAACGCAATCGAGCGCAGGTGCCCGGCATGTGGCGTGGGCAGACTATGTGTGCTCGGCTGGCTCCCGCCGGGCCTCGCAATAGTTCTTCATTCCGGAGTCAACTCATCTTGACGAAGCAGAACTTCCCACCACAGCCAGTGATGTGTTCTTCAGCGGAAATCAGCAACTGCGTCCGGCAGCACCGACCGACGTGTGCCCGGATGCATCGCAAACTCAGCGGAACGTCCCATAGTCTGAACGACAGGCTCATTATGGTGTCGAATCTTAACCCCGAACTCAGTTGCGCGATCGCCAGCGCGCTCGATTCGCGCCCCCCGAAACCGATCAATCCCCGTACAGTACAGCCGGGCTAAGTTCAAACGCCGTTATCGGGAATGCCGCGGGCGTTCAACGGCGCTGCCATACCCGGAGTGTTTTCCGCCCGCGCATTCCCGATCAACGCTATTGGTTTTGCAGTCCCAACTGTCGCGGTCGGGACGACCATCGCTGGCCGCCCCCGCACAGGTCCGTGCGTGCGCGTTTACGCATATGGCTCTTACCGGGGATGAATGGCGTCGAAGCGCTTGTCGGGATAAGATGCAGATCGCGAGGTTGCGGAATCCAAGGACCGCCAACCGCAACGGGTTAAGTCAGTTGACGCCATCTCACCAATGTCCGACAATCGAGTCTGGAAACTGGCAATGCGATGGCGGACTGATCAGAGCAAGTTGATTACCTGTTCGGGCTTCTTCCTAGTCCTGGCGGCAACGGTTTTTCTCAGCGTCGTCCGGGGCCAAGAGGACGGACGTGCCGAGCTGGAGGGTCAGTTTAC
>DATHIZ010000120.1:0-6689 GCA_035316385.1 Bryobacteraceae bacterium
TAGCCACGCAGCGACAGCAATTTACCATCCGAGTGCAAGCGCTTCAATCCAGTTTCCACGCTCGCTAAGCAACGCACCATCGAGCCTAGTTCTGTTCCCTAGGAACATGCACTTCTGTGCCGCCAGTCCTGACACTTTCCTTTCATGCTGTCTCAATGTCTCAATACAACTCACTTAAGTTGTTAATAATCCGGACAATCGGCGTTCAGGCATGACGCCCGGTCACACGAACTGCAATTTATTTGTCCGGCCCGATTATTCTTGCGATGCGCCTTACGGGCTTCTCAATGACCTGTCCGGTCGCTTCCCTCATTGTGCCGTTCGTCGCGTCGCCGCTAAACTGCGGGAACAACATTTCAGCCATCTTCCCCGCTCAATTTTCAGGCTCATTTCTGGATTGGAAAATGTTTAGTTGTTCTTTTTTGGCAGTCCAGTTGTTATAAGCCACTCTGACGGTGAATCATCTTTTGTTTTACCAATTCGTTAGCAAGAACCACCAAGTCCGAAAAGACGCGGGCTGAATAGGGCTTCGTTTCTCCCGCGTTATGCATAATACTGCCAAGACCGGTACTAACCTGTTCAAATACTTCATACATCTCTTTAACCGCCGGTCGCCGTTTGGCGGCGACGAGTGCATTTCCAATCTCGCGAAACACTCCGTGAACTGTTCCGCCATGCGCGTATACATCCGAACCGCCAAGATCGCTCAGCGATTTTTGGAGTCGTTTGGAATCTTGCTCAAAAATAAAATAAGTGTGGCGGGGAGCCTCCTTGACCAGAGAATACATAACGGCAAGGCCAGCTTCGAAAGGCATATTGAATCGTGGGGTAAGTGGATCGTGTTGGTCGATTTCAACACGTGAAAGATGGTGAAAAGAAAGACCGCAGGACTGAATGAGCATTGTGATACGCCGGAGACGCTGCTCTCCACCGACGATTTCGAGGGTTGTTCGAGGAGTCAGCCCAAAAGAGCAAATACCCACGATGTATGCAAGAAATAAGTCTTTGAACTGCTGATCATACGGGCAATTCAAGAAAACGGAATTATCATACCGCCTGGAAGACCGTGGCACTGGCACGAATAAAAATCAGCCTCAACGGCCCACTAGCTGCGCGGCCAATTCCTTCAATTGCTGCACGCGCGTAGCGGGTACATTGAGAATTTTGCCGACATCTTCGGTAGAAGGGTATTTACGATTATCAATCACCGGATGCTTGCTAGCGGATTTCCGGGAGACGCTGCGACGCCGGGAAGATTGCTTTGGCGTGATAGGGTGTTCGGTCATCGCTATCGTTTCCTTTGTTAAAAGTTTAGCGCGAGTGGGGTACGAACCGGGCCTTCAGAGCGGCATTTTGTGGGAAGCGCCTTCGCGGGCGGCGCGGCGCCGCTTGTCGTAGATCTGGGTGGTGGTGACGTGGCGGTGGCCCAGCAATTCCTTAACTTCCATGATGTCCACGCCGGAATCGAGCAGGAGCGTGGCGGCGGTGGCGCGGAGCGAGTGCGGCGTGTACACACATTCGATGGTTTTCTCGCCGGAGGGTAGTTCCCGCTCGCGCAGGGCATTCGGGACATTCGCCAAGTAGCGCTTTAGGATCAGCCACATGGTCCGCGGATTCATGGCTGTCGTCCCCAGTTCTTCCGTATGCGAATGCCGGCGCGGCCGGAACAGCGGCCCGCTGCTGAGTTCGGCCCGGTGCAGGTATTCCTGGATGGCCTGCGCGGCGGCGTAGTGCAGACCGATGGTCCGGCGCTTGTCCCCTTTCTCGCGCAGACGCAAGATGGCTTCTTCGCCGTCCTGCCGAAAATCCTCCACCGCCAGATGACAGCCGGCCGCCAGGCGGATGCCGCTATAAAGGTAGAGCTTGACGATCGCCCGGTCCCGGCAGGCCAGCACCGAATCGCCGGTCGGCAGGTTCAGGAGCTGCCGCGCCCGCGCCGCCGGCAAAGAGAGGGTTTCTTCCCGCGGATCGGAGGATTCCCGGGCGATGAACTGGCTGTGCGCCGGATTCGGGACGACGATCGGCAACCGCAGCTCGGCGGCCGAGAGCGCCAGATACTTATAAAAGGAAGAGAGAGCCGAGACCCGGTGATTGATGGTTTTGGGCGCGGCGCCGGCGGCGGCCAGTGCATCCCGGTATTCCTGAACCTCCGCGACGGAAACCAGGAACAGACTGGATGCCTCCTGTGGCCAGACCAGCCCGTGGTAGCGGACGAAGGAAAGAACTCCCTCCTTATAAGAGCGCCGGGTGTGGAGACTGCGGGGCCGGTTCACCCAGCGTTCGAAGATTTCATAGACGGAAGAGTAAAAGGATTCGACGTGGCTCCGGATTTCGGGGGTGAGGGAGCCCAGCAAGACTTGCGGCAGGCTCACCGGCGCGCGTGAAGGCACCGGGATGACGGCCGCGATCGCCGATTCTGCCGGTTCCTTATCGGATTCGATTGGAAAACCGGTCGGTACGGCCGCTTCCCTGCCCGGATCGGTCAACGCGGGTTCCAAGGATTCAGATTAGCAGATGGAATCAGATAACAGATTTTATCTGACTCTATTACAGCTAACTATTAAACTTATTGATTAACTGTTGCCACTCGGTGCAGCTCTAGCCCGAACCAGTTTTTTGAACTACTTCGATTGACCTAAGTGACTGGTATCGCAAACACTTACAAATTTTAGGCACCGTGTTCAGCACGGCCCCAGAGAGACAGTTGCCCCTTTCAATCCTCGCCACACACAGGCTCGGCTTTTGCGACGCGGGACCAAAATCCGGTCTTTCGAGTGTGGCGCGCTTTTATCCTGGCCAAAAACGCCGCGTGACACTCGATCTTGTTCTGTTTTTTCAGCCCAGGTGAAAGCGACTGACATGCGACGAGATGCCGTACCGCATGCGCGTAACGGGTGGACTTGGCTCCATTGAGTGTGTCCTCGATCATGGCGCGATAGAGGAGGCTCGCCACCTGCGGATACTGCCCTTCCAGGGCTTTCGCGGCCGGGTCGAGAAGAAAATACAAATTCCCGTCCAATTCGCCGCCGCGCTCGAGGACGAGACCAGCAGCCGCGGGCAGGTCGGGCCAGCCGATCAGAAACTGCAAGGCGGTAGCGAAGTGGCGAAACGTCAGAACATAATGAACCGCCCGCTGTTCGGCTTCGCGATGCTCTCGGTCGGAGAGTGCTTTCAGATAGGCCCGCAAGCTGGCCGCATGTAGCGATTGTTCGAAGCGGCGCCAGCGAAAACCCTGCGCCTCCTGGAAACGATCGGTCGCAAGTAACGCTTCCACCCAAACATCGGCCCAATCGCCACCACCCAATTCCTCTGCTCCGCACACCAAATCCTCATCCAAGGCTTCCTGAGAGGGAGACGTTTGTTTGGTCCGGGCCTTCTTGAGAACCTCGAACGCCTCTCTGGCTCTGCCTGCGGCGAGTAGGCGCTGTCCGATCAAGGCTGCCACCTGTGGGTTCTTGCGAGCAGATTCATTTTCCTGGGCGATGAAAGCATCCACATCGCCTTGCTGATCGGCAATATCTTGCAAAGCACATTTCAAAGCCTGAGAACGCGCAGCGTCTGGACCCTTTCCAACTGGATGTTTTAAGGCCGTCGTCAGTTCTTTCTTGAGGTGTCGAGTGCCGGTTTCTCCCAGAGCCGGGAAAACCGCCGCCACCAGCGGGTCATATTCCCCATACAGATTGGTCGTCACAGCCGCAAAGACTTGATTGGCTAGACCGATTGGATCGGCTGAGCCTTTTGCTGCGACTGCTCCGAGATCGTTGCAAGCGGCACGGAACACCTCACCCAGCTTTCCATTGCTGTCATCCACCCTTTCGAAGGTGGGACCCGCTAACGCCATGAATCGCCAGAGAAGGTCCAGCGCCAGCTGGGGTCGATCCTCGGCCACCTTTTCCAGGATCATTTGGCGAAGCACATCGAGGTCCTTCACGAAGGCTCGGCACTCTTGCCAGCCAACAAACGTTGGCGCTCGCTTGAGTGAGCTCAGACGCTGACCGATGTCGGCCGCGACCGCCTCCGCGCCGGCTTGGGCAGCCAGTTCATAAGCCAAGCGCCGTTTTAAGGAGGGATCGTCTTGGCTCCTCTCCGCTAAGAGATCGGCAAGTCGCCTGGTGCCCAGCGTTTCTAAATTGCCTGCGGTTACACTCTTCTGATTCGGCACTTTCCTCCCCTATTATGGCGAGGAAGAGTCCCATGGTTTCGGTCAAACGAAGGTGGAAAGACAATCAGAGTCCCAGCCCATCTGCGGCATTTTCCCGAAAGAGGTTGCCGTCGCGGATATATCTTCGCACGGTATTCACACTGCGGTGGCCGGTCTGATGCATGATGGCGTGTTCGGATTTGCCGGCGGCGGCGACGGAAGTGGCGAGGCCGGCGCGCACACGTATCTCGGCATAGGGCCTTGATCTTTAAAAACACTTCGTCCAAGAACCATTTTCGCCGAGCTTGGGTCGTTTTCGCTTCAGTTTGGCGGCGTAAGAAGGTCCGAATGTATCGCACCAACGGCGGATGGTCTCGTAGCTCAACTGGATCCCTCGATAAGCCATCATCAGTTCTACTTCTCGCAGGCTCACGGCGAAATTAAAGTACAGCCACACGCACTGGGAAATGATCTCTTCCGGAAATCGGTAACCGCGATATGGATTGCCTGGCACTCAACCAGGATCACACCTCTCCGCCGTGAGAATGCCAATCTCAAGGATCTCCCGTTCGCGGGGACTGAGGCCGAAGTACTGAGAGCAGCCTTCCGGCCAAGTCAGCTTATCCCCGATCGACTTCGAAGCCATGAGATTATCCGCCTCCGACGAGGAGCAAATTGACAAGCGCGGTGACGCGGTCGAAAGGTGCTGTGCACGGCCGTCTAAAAGCGCGAATGTCTCAAGTCTCCTCATTCGCATTTCCAAGAAATCATCTCGCCCCCTCGAAGGGAAAGATTCAGGATCGCGGCATCTGCATGATCAAACATGACGTCGATCAACCGGCCGTTCCAAGGTTTGCGGATGGTAAGATCCGGCGGGACAGCTTTGGACTGGTGTTCTCCGGACCTATAGATAGCCTGAGACAACGTTCCGCCCCGAGAAAGCAGAACCTCAGTTCCGTTCACGGTGACTGATATCAGCGGAATGACCGCAACATCTTTCGGTATTGCAATGCACATCGCCCTTTCAACTACGTCACACGATGCGGAGTTGCCGCGCGCTCTCAGTTCCTCAGTACCCTTATCCAATTCGGCAACTGTGCGTGCGGCGAGAACATACACCGTAAAGCCGTCGTCCTCCATCTTGTGGAAAATACGATAGAAGGCGGTCTCGGGAGGAAATGGAAAGGCATTGCGAATTGGCAGCTGACGCCGCTTGGTTTTTCCCTGGATATGGAGATCGGCGTAACGGGGTATGATCGCGCATCCAACTCTCCTGGTCTTAGGCACGACGGCATAAAGAGCCCTTTCGTAGCCGAGCAAATTGTCGGTAGAGTTCCCGGTCACGTTCAAGCTGTAATCCCCTCCCGCTGTTACAGTATAGGGACCATCCGCCATCAGCCCTACGCCTTGCTTGCGCCAAATAGGACTCACCACCTGAAGACGGGTATGCGGCCCAATATCCACCGCGCCGGTTTCTCTCTCGTCCGAATAGAGTAGTCGAACCGCCGCCCCCGGTTCTAGGGGGACGGACTCTGCAATCCGAATCGCGAGGGTCATCCCATCACCCGGAGGAAAGCAACCTGAGGCTTCGACTTGAGAAGCCCACGCTCCCAACCATCCAGTTGGCTGCTGTGCAAGGCTGTCGCGCGTGACCGTCACGCGTGCATGTTTTCCATGCGTCTCAATGGCTATCACCCCCGCGGCCGACGGAACAGTGCGGCAACCACCAGCAATGTCAGTTGTGAACGTTCGCACACCGATATCTGGCGCGGTTATATCAGGTGGGATCAGAACATGTGCGGCGTCCTGTCTTACAAGCTGCCAGATGCGGAATCCTGGTTGACGCACGGCGCATCCGAAGCAAGCAACGAAAACAAAGGCAATGATCAGGCAACTCACTCTGTTCCGATAGCGCCCGGCTGTCCCAAGTTTTGGTTGACATCGCCTATTCATAGCGTAATGAAATGAGGGGATCGACACGAACAGCTCGTCGTGCTGGAAGATAAGCTGCGAGTGTCGCGACCGCGATCAACAGGAAAGAGACTGCAACGTAAGTCAGGGGATCAGATGTTCTCACTCCATAAATCAAGCTACTCATCAGTCGGGTAAGGACCAAGGACGCTACCAGTCCTAGTGCGATTCCTGCTCCTGCCAATCTGGTCGCGCGCCCCAAGACCAAACTAAGCACGTCGGCTCGTCGCGCACCAAGCGCCATGCGTACGCCGATGTCGTGAAGGCTTCCGGCCACGCGATAGGACAGCGCGCCGTAAACGCCAACCATCGCCAGCAGCATGGCCAGCACGGCAAATGCTATCAGTAGCCCGGCTTGAAAACGGCGCGGCGCGATTGCTTCCGTCATTTGGTCTTCCAATGTCGTTAATGGCTTGATCCCAACTCGCGGCGTCTCACGTATGATCGCTTGTAAAGATCTCCCAATGACCACGGGATCGGATGAGGTGCGAATTAGTAAACCGCTCAAGCCCTCGCGCGGCCATTGCCAATGTGTTACTAAGACCTGCGGCACCTGCTCGGCATCAAGTTGCCGTGG
>DATHIZ010000121.1:0-4729 GCA_035316385.1 Bryobacteraceae bacterium
AGCTCTATTTCACTCAGCTGCTGATCAACTTGCCCACTGCCTCCATTAGCAAACTGCCCGATTGGCTGCCCGATCACTGGAAATCACGCCAGAACCCGCCCATCACCAATCTTTAGATCCTGCGGTTCACGTACCGCTCACGGGGGTAGTAAGTGTTTTGGGCGGCTAAGGCATCAGAATTGCGCTTTCGGTCGAAGAATCCCGTTCTCCTGGAGCGACCTGACGGTACGAAAAGTCCTCAATAGAACTGCGGAACTTGAAGGGGAAATCTGCCGAACTCGGCAATTGCCGGTGGCGAGTGATGAATCGTCGGCTCGGAACGTCCCGCCCGAGACGACTCACCATCACCAGGATCCAGATGCGGAGATCCGTGAGCGATTGCCTGGTGACGCCGATCGCACTTTGCTTTGACGACGCCGCTGGCGAATGTCGAAGATCTCTCAACTGCAGTCGTGGATGACGGTTCCACGGGTCTGGTACGACGCAACCAAGTAGCTCTACGGATTTCGATTGTGGCGGAAGACAGACGCGCTGGCTAGAGTTCGTCGAGTGCAGCATAAAGTCGGGGGTGAGCACCACATGCGTATGATTCCAAAGGAAATGGTCCGTCTCATTAGAGTTTTCGTTCAATGGAAATATTCGGATTCTGGCGATTCGCACGATTTGGTGCCTGAGGGTCGCCGTTGATTCCAAAGGCAATTCCCTGGCCGACCCCCGACGTTGTGCTGCACTCGTGCCAGCCCCGCTCTTTATGAGTTTCACGGGCCGTGCCGCGGAAGGCTCAAGGCCGCTACAGCAAGCTGCGATTGCCGGCTGAACAGCGCAAAATGTCAGGCTGCGCCGAGTACGTCGCCACACAACGGCCCGAAAAGTCTGGTGCCGCATAAAGTTGCTCATCCTGCTGAACAGCTCCTGCTGTATCTGCGAGCTAGACCTCGCCATAGCTCGGTGGATAAAGTTACGGAGTAATGTCAAAACAGCTGCTCGTGCCGTGCACGACAACTAAGAAAGTCTTGGACGCATCTATGTCACACAGCTTTAACAACTACATGAGCAGGTGTTAAAAAGGCATTCGACAGAAAAGGAGATTCAGAATGAACATCATACCGTCAATTGCAAATTGCTGTTTAACAACGACGGTCGCCGGCATACGAACAACACCAGAAACGAAAAGGGGTAGCGGCTTTCTTGCTTTGGTTCTGTGCCAAATTGTCATCATCGCTTCTGCCCCAAATGTGGCACTGGCACAAACAACCACGACAGAGGAGGGCCAGGGAAAAGGCGCGCCGCGTGCCGTCCGCGCTAATGATTTTCTCAATTCCATAGGTATAGCCACTCACATGAGTCAGGGCGACGACGATCCAACTCAGGTTGCCTCCAGCGTGATCTACGCCGGTCTTCGAAACATTCGGGACGACGATAATCCCAACCTTGTTCCGAGTTTCATTTCCGTACATAATCATACCGGCGCTAAATTTGTTCTGGTGAGTTCCGCTCCCGACGACAACACCTTGACGAATCTGCTACAAGACTCGCTACAGTTGGCGAACACCGGGGCTCTCTTGGCCCTGGAGGGCCCGAATGAACCCAACAATTTCCCAGTTACCTATCAAGGTCAGACGTCAAGTAGAACCACAGAACCTTTCTTCTTTCCGGTAGCGAACTTCCAAAAAGACTTTTATAGTGAGGCCAAAAGCGATCCTGTTCTGCGACATTATCCAGTTTTTGCTTCGAGCGAAGCAGGTGGATCCGAGCCGAATAACGTCGGGCTGCAATTCCTAACTATTCCGAATGGCGCCGACACTTTGATGCCCGACGGCACAAAATACGCTGACTTTGCAAACGTACACAACTACGTCATCGGCAATGGTGGGTGTGGTATGTTGGCGGACAATCAGGCGTGGAGCGCCGAGGATCCTACTCTGAACAGCTGCTGGGATGGACTGTACGGCGAGTATAGCCTCACCTGGAATAAGCACTTTCAGGGTTATCCTGTTGGCCAAGTGACGACGCTGCCAAGGGTTACCACGGAGACCGGCTGGTTCACCGAGGGTAACGGTGCGATTTCCGAGGTTCAGCAGGGCAATCTTTTCCTGGATCTGTACCTGGATGCCTACAAGCGGGGTTGGAGCTACACCTTCATTTACTACCTCCATGACACGACAAGCCAGGGTTTTTGGGGTCTTTTCCATACCGATTACAGCCCGAAGCCGTCGGCAACTTACCTGCACAATCTCACAACAATACTGGCAGATAAGTCATCCTTCTTTTGGCCTGGGCAACTCAACTATTCCATTCCCAACGAACCGGCAACCGTCCATGATTTGCTAATTCAAAAGAGCAATGAGACGTTCGATTTGGTTCTGTGGGACGAACGGGTAACTGGATCCGATCAGGTCACCCTTAATTTAGGTGGCCAACATAAGTCAGTGACCTTGTACGATCCAACAGTTGACACAGATGCGACTCAGAGGGTGCGGAATCTATCCTCTTTAGAGTTGACCTTGAGTAACCACCCTGTGGTCATTGAAATTCCTCGAGACTAACGGGTCGATGTGGACGCGGAGCCAGCGAACACGCGTGCGAGTTACAAGCAAATGTCATTTCCTCAGCGGGTAACTTGGACATACCTCGCGGTCGCGCTCTGGTCGGGCGGACGCCCGTCAGAGCGGGATTCGCGGATTTCGTTCCGCGGTTCCGTTTCGAAAATTCGGTGGCGTCGGCTGAGGGTGAATGCTGCCCATGACATCATTAGAGCCACCTAGGTGGCGCCACTACGGAGGCTCGGCCCTTCCGGATCATGTGCATTGTTTCGCTTGGCTGAGATGAACTTGGACAGAACCTCAACTCGTTTATCGATTTCCCGGAAATCCCGGTTACTCTCTTACAAGTTTCAACAGACCGTTGTTCGAATTTAGCTAATTTAAGCTAATTTGGACACCGGTGATATAACAACTACTACAAAAGGAGTCCACCATGCACGTGTCTCTGAAGATATTTCTATCTGTTTTTCTTCTTACTGCCCCGCCAGCTTTCCCGCAATCGTCGATAAAGTTGAGCGTCGATGCCAAAGCCGGCCGTCATCCCATCAACCCCAACATATACGGAATCGCCAACGGAGTCGATCCCGCATTTGCCCAGGAAATCAAACTGCCCAACACCCGTTGGGGTGGAGACGCCACCAGCCGCTACAACTGGCAGGTGGATGCGAGTAACTCCGGAAAAGATTGGTACTTCATGGGAGGCGCCGGAGTCTCAACTCCCATCCCCGGCGCCCAAGTCGATCAAATGATCCATAAGTATCTTCCGGCCAGCACCACGCCGCTTATTACCATCCCAATCATCCCCTTCGTCAACAAAACGAGCGATTGGAATTGCAGCTATCCCGTTTCCCTGTACGGCGCGCAAGCCTCTGTCAATCCTTACGTCCACCCCAACGGCGGCGACTGCGGGAACGGAGTCACCTTAAACGGCGATCAACTTCTCGATACCGCCGTCTACGCAAATCACATCGATAACTCTCCGGACCTACAGAAAGGCTGGATGGAACATCTCCTCAGCACGTTCGGCAAATTCCCGGCGCATGCTCCGTGGTTCTTTCAGTTAGACAACGAACCGGGAGGCTGGGGCAACACCCACGTAGACGTCGAACCCGACGGTGCCACCTATGACACCATTTTCGAGCTCGGCCGCAAATACGCCGCCATGGTCAAAGCCGCTCATCCCCCGGCGCAGATTCTAGGCCCGTCCGACTTCACGCATGCCGGTTGGGTCGGCACCGGCCCCGATCAGGCTGAACACAACGGTTTGTATTCAGGCCAGTGGTATCTGAAGAAAATGGCTGCTTACGAAGATCGAAACGGCGTACGCCTCCTAGACTACTTCGACGAGCACTATTACCCCACCGGTGGAAGCGGCGACCAATGGACACTCGACGTAACTCGTTCGCTATGGGATCCAACTTACAATTCCGGAAGCTGGTTCGAGCAGTATTACGGGTCGATTCAATTAATCCCCCGCTTCAAAAGCTGGATCAATGACTATTACCCAGGCACCAAACTCGCCATTAGCGAATACAGCTTCGGCCCCAACACAGGATTGGTGAATGCCTTGGCCCAGGCCGATGTGTTAGGCATCTTCGGCCGCGAAGGCGCGGACTTCGCCAACCTTTGGACCATCCCTGATCCCACGCAGCCCGTCGCCTACAGCTTCCGGCTCTTCCGCAACTACGACGGGCAAGGCAGCGCATTCGGGGATATCGGTATAAGTTCCACCAGCACTGATCAAAGCCAGCTCGCCATCTACGGCGCGATTCGCCGCGCGGATCATTCGCTAACCCTGCTCGTCATCAACAAAACGCAGACGGCGATGCAAACGGGCGTTTCCCTCGCCAACTTCCATCCGGCGAATACCGCGGAAACATTTAGCTACAGCGCTGCCAACTTAAACGAAATTGTGCCCGGCGCCAGCCTGCCGGTGGATGCGCAAGGATTCTCGACGAATTTCCCGGCCCGCTCCGCCACCATGATCGTACTTCCAGGAGCCGAACGAAATTAACAAAGAACCCCTTGTTACCGGCCTTGTAGGTGTGACTTTATGTGAGCGCTATGTAAACGGCATCTTGTTCAATGGCGGGTAGGCGTGCACAGTAGTGAGATGAGACAGGACATGACGGAAGCGAGGGCGAAGTGGCGCGAGTTGATTTGCGAACAGAGTCAGAGTGGCCAGA
>DATHIZ010000122.1:0-2503 GCA_035316385.1 Bryobacteraceae bacterium
CTGGAAGCGGTTCTGCGCCTCTCGCGGCGGCAGGTCTGGAACGGGCGGCTGTTTCCCGAGGATGAACTCCAGCTCCGGGATGAGGTTGACGATCAGCTGCCCGTTTGCGCCCACCGCATCTCGCAGGGCGCCGCGCCACTGCCCCATCTCCCCTTCACTCTTCACGAGGATCTGACGGACCAAGGCCTGGAAGGCCTGTGCCAGGGTTGCATACGGGATGTCACGCTTGTACCGGTCGAATTTGCCCGCTGCGAAAAGCCCACGCGGCAGGACAAGCACCTTATGCAGCTCATTCACCACCGAGGATTTGCCGACGCCGGAAAAACCGGATACAAACACGAGTTCTGGTGTGCCGTGAGCCACGACCCGGCCGAAGGCGGCGAGCAGGGCGTTGACCTCGCCCTCTCGCCCGTACAGCTTCTCTGGGATCAGCAATCGATCCGGGACGTCGTGCGTGCCCAACGGAAACGGGTCGATGCGGCCCTGTGTTTCCCATTCCAACCGGCACCGCCGAAGATCACCCTCGAGACCCATGGCGGTCTGGTAGCGGTCCTCGACTGTCTTAGCCAGGAGTCGCATGATGATCGCCGAGAGCGGCGGCGGGAGCTTGGCGATGCTGTCAGGCGGCGCAGGTTGACGCGCAATGTGGCAGTGTACCCATTCCATGGCATCGGCGGCAGCAAACGGCAGGCGGCCCGTGAACATCTGGTAGAGGGTGACGCCCAACGAGTAGAGATCGCTGCGGGTATCTATCGAGCGATTCATTCGGCCGGTCTGTTCGGGTGCCATATAGGCCAGCGTGCCCGCAATGATCTCCGGCGGCGCGGGCACCTGGCGCGCGTGCGGCAGGCGCGACGCAATCCCGAAGCCAGTGAGCCATACATTTCCGGCGTCCTCGACGAGCACATTCGCAGGCTTGATGTCCTTATGTATGAGGCCTTGCCGATGGGCCTGGCCGAGTGCATTCGTCAAGCCAATGGCGATGCGAAGCAAACGCGCCAGATTGAGCGGTTGGCCGCCGTCCCTTTCAAGAACCAGATCCAGCGGCTCACCGCCCGGGTCCTGCACTATGAGGACCGTCTGCCCTTCGTAGTGAGTGAGGGCCAGAGGCCTGGCTGCCCACGCAGGATCGAGGTCGGCTGCGAGTGAGTATTCGTGCTCGAGCCGCCGGAGACTCTGAGGTGACGGCTGTTCTGCGGAGAGTGCGATCGCCAGGACTGGCGATCGGTTGCCACGCTGCCGCCCGCGATAAAGAGTGAAATCCGCGCCTGCCCGGAGGGGCTCCAGCACGTATTCAGAAGACGCTGCCATACGAAGGCATCCTCATCAGGCCGGTGGATCCCCCTGAGAATTCGTTTGGACTATTGTGCTCATATTGACCCGGCAAGAAGCGACACTGCTAGAGAGCGCTCCGTTGCCCGCGTCGGCGTCTTCAAATGAACCGGTAACCGCGGACCATGCCTTCGGAGGATCTATCTGGCCGCTATCCCTTGACCGCTTTGTCCAAGACGAACATTTTGACGGTTTCGCGCTTGACGCCGTCGAATTCCATGACCTTTGCTGTCGCCGTCGAATTCCATGGCTTTCTTAAACGCATCCATATCTCTGGGTTCCATGCAAATCGCAATCTCCTTTCCTGTAACTGCGTATTGGGCTGGAGCTTGGAGGTTATAAGTCAGGAAGACATCGCCGTGCGTTTGGAAGCTTGCCTCCCACTTTGACGGCGTCCTCAACCTGCGCTGTAAGAATTATTTTTGCCATGTCGATCTCCTAGGAGGGTGCGCTTCCGCTTTTCCCGAACTGAGCCAACGACAACGCTGCAAATGCGAAGCACGGCGAAACTCGAAAAACAATTTGGCCTAACTCTTAATTTGCTAACAGCCAATGTTATGTCTTCTGTGACATTCTTGCTAGTACTAACCGTTTAGACTCGTTGCCGGGCAAAATGAGGGCAGGGCGACAACTGTGTCGGCCCATCCCGGCCCGCCGGAAAGGTGGAAACCCTGAAGGCCGTAGGCTCTCTCCGATCAGCATTCTTAGAGTCACATTGACGGCGCTGATTCGGCCGCCGGGCATCGGGCGAACGCCGAACATGAACTGCCCCGAATTGGGAGCAGCAAGTTTAATCGAAGCAACGGCGAATTTGGCGCTGGCCGGCACCGTCTGCGCTGCGGACTGAGCGTGGACTGCCGGCGCATTCAGCATCCCCACTGCTGTCGCGCGGCACTTAAATCGAGGATTGTGATGCAGGTTGTCGGTGTACTGCACTTAAATCGGATCTTCCGCACTTTCGGGGTTCTGACTCATTCCTGTTGCAGATGTGTTTAGAATTCGGGTACGAATGCCCAAGTCCTTGCCCGGCAAAGAATTGTTGCCGCCCTCCCCGCTGTTGAGGCTGACGGATGTTGTTCAGAGCGGTTCCGACTGGATCGTAAGGGCCGACGGGCCTGATTGGGGAACTTGCCCGAAGTGTAGCGGCCGGTCGATATCGCGGCATAGCCAT
>DATHIZ010000123.1:0-3405 GCA_035316385.1 Bryobacteraceae bacterium
ATCTGGCGTCGAAGTTGGAAAGGTTGGCTGCACAGGTCTCGATCGCCCTCGCAAAGCAGGTCGAAAAACACGATGGAGGCCGGGCTCTGCTGAGACAAAAGGCGAACGCGGGAAGCAGCCGGATGAAGCCGGAGTTGTAGTTCCTCGAAGTCTAGCCCGTTTTTCTTTACGATGACGATTTCGCCGTCAAGCACGCAGCGCGGCGGCAAGGCTTGCCGCAGCGGATCGAGCAGTTCGGGGAAATAACGATTCAGCGGCTTTGCGTCGCGGCTCTGGATGAGGATCTCGTCCCCGTCGCGAAAGACCAGGGCCCGGAACCCATCCCATTTGGGTTCGAAAATCCATGTTTCGCCTTCCGGCA
Organism: Bryobacteraceae bacterium; assembly: GCA_035316385.1. Lineage (GTDB taxonomy): Bacteria > Acidobacteriota > Terriglobia > Bryobacterales > Bryobacteraceae > Bog-105. Next base: position 362 of record DATHIZ010000123.1, read on the forward strand.
GTTCCTCGATTCTTTTCGCAAGCATCGGCAACACCGGCGGGTTCACAGGAAGATTCACGACCTCATGTTATCCCGCGCCGGCTTGAGAGGACCGCGCAACCTGTTCGTAGCGAAACCGGTCTCGAATGTGATAAGAAAGAAATCGTCCTTTCGATTCCGCTGCGAGAAATGCGCGATACTGTTCCGGCGGGAAGCCGAAGTAACGGTAGATATCGCCGCTATGGAAGCGCAAGTAGAGGAGGTGCTCGCTAGGGAGGTATGCGGCGGATGCCAAAACACTCGATTCCACAGGCTGCCAGTTCAGGACATGCACAACAAAAGCCCTCAATCCTATTTTCGATTGTGGACACAACCGTCGTTTACTGAAGAGTGGATCCCGAATCGAAGCAGGACGCGTTAGCGCCCACGATGTTCCATCACTCACGAACGCCCTAAGTAAACGGCATTGGGCTCAGGGTCCCTACATTGTTGCACTAGCGTTTTCGTCCGGCCGGACTAGAATTCCAGTCTCACCGTAAGCGCCATCTGCCGTGGAGGCTGGGTGCCGGTGAACTGCCCCGTAGTCGAATTTGTATTCACCAGCGCGGCGTTGAAAAGGTAGGTCGATCCAATAGTGTTGAATTCCGTATGGTTGAAGACATTGAACGCCTGAAACCGTACGCGCAACGCGACTCTTTCGCCTAGCGAGACTTTTTTGTCCAGAGACGCATCGAAATTCCACCACGTTGGCTGCCGCAAGATGCTCAAGCCCGCGTTGCCGAAAGTGCCGGTTTTGGCGAGCGTAAACGCTCCGGTGTTGAAGTTGTTATAGAAGTCTTGCGTGTACTTGGACGGATTAGCCAGCTCCTGACACCGGTAACCCAAAATACTCGTGGTGCTCGGAGTCTGAGTGATAGCCCCCACGCCGGTCAGAGAGGGGTCGTTATACGGAAACGCGGCGGTTGAACTGCACGACGGATTGATGGGCGCGCCGGTAGTGACGATGCCAATTCCCGAGAGAGTCCAGTTGCTCAAGATGGCGCGCACGGGTTTCCAGGGAATGGATTTGCCGGGCAGGTTGTAGGCGAAATTCCAGCTGAGAAGCTGCGAACGGTCTTGGGGAAGCGGCCCATAGTACTAGTCACGCTGATTGTGATAAGGATCAAGGCCCTGCGATCCAAGCGCTTTGGAAAAGGTATAAGAGACACCGAAAGCAACTCCCTTGGTCAGCCGGTGATTGGCGGAAGCTTGCAGGCCGTTATAGTTTAGCGACGAACCGCTGAAACTCGTGTAAGTGATGGCGCCCAGTCCTGGATAAGCCTGACGGAGCAGATTGGCGGTGATCTCTGTGTTGTTAAACAAGTTCGCCGGATTCGCATAAGCATACAACGGGACCGGATTGAGCGAATTCGTCTCAAGGGCGTGCCGGACGAAATTGCCGACATAGGCAACGTCCACAACAGTGTTGAAGCCGACGTCGCGCTGCAGCGTGAGGTTGAACTGATGACTGCGCTCCATCGGTTGGCGGCCGTAGACTGCGCTGGCGGCTGTCGGCGAAATGGCGGCCGAAGCAGCGGCTTGCGGGATTTGATTGATGGAGCTGTAGTAAAGAACAGGCGTGTAAACGACAGGCGGCGCGCCGCTACCAGGAATCTGAGTATAAGTCCGATTATAGAAAAGCCCTCCGGACCCGCGAATGGCCGTTTTGCCATCGCCGACGACGTCCCAGGCAAAACCAAAACGCGGGGCAAGCGCTACCGGTGCAAAAGTGTAAAAATCTCCTTTGCCCGTAAGGCCATTCACGTTCATCCCATTCACCGGATTGCCGGAACCGGGAACTAACTGGTCAACAAAAGCTGAGTATGTGGTGGCGCCCGTGCCAGGGTCGATCGCAACGGACTTACCGCCGACGACCGCCGGCCGGTAGAGGCGTGAAGCTTGAGAAGGATCATACAGCTGCTGATAGAAATCGGAAACAGTGTGGGAATCGTCCGTAACTGGCGATCCCCCGACGAAGCGCATGCCATAGTCGAAAGTCAATCGCTTGGTGGCGCGAAAGCTGTCCTGAATATAGCCCTCGATCTGCATGAAGTGAACATTCGGGACAGCCCGGTTGGTCGCTTCCGTGTAGGACTGAAAGTTGCCCAGCAAGGCGTTCGCGTAGCCGTAACCGGTATCAAGTGGGTTGTTGGTGGTGCTGCCGAAATTAAACGCTCCGTAGTAAGTACTGCCTGCCGAGGGCTCGACCTTTGAGTCGTACTCGATGTAAATTCCGGTCTTGAGGCTGTGCTTTCCGATGACTTTGCTCAAGTCGTCCTGGAACATATAGTTGTCATTGAAATTCTTGTATGGGGTGATATTGCAGCCCGGTCCCGGAGTTTGCTGGCCGCCGGGATAAAAATACGACGGGCTGGCCAGAGCGCCACCGCTATAAGAGGCGCACGGCAGATAGTTTTCATAGAGCGGACCCGTGGGAAACGGGCGGAGCGTGGGCGGTTGAGCGTGTCGGTGCGAAACCACTGTGAATCTGGCGTCGTGTGATAAAAGCCGTAATTATCGTGGCCGACTCCGAAGGCAAATTCATTCACCAGCGTCGGAGAGGCGATGTAGGTCAGGTGGACACCGTGGACGTAGCCAGGGGTAAACCGGACATTGGTGCCGACGCCCGGGGAGACGGGAAACTCAAATTCGTCGTTATCGACGTCTTGGCCGTAGCGGTAGAACATGCTCAGCTTGTCGGTGATATTGGAGTCGAACCGAAGCATAGTGTTGCGCCGGTTATAGGACGGAGTTGCACTGGCCAGGTAGTTGGCGGTGTACTGCTGGCCCGGAGCTGGGTTCACATATCCGTTGGGCGCCGGCAGGAGCTTCAGATAGGCTTGGCCCGTGGGATCGATTCTGTTGGCGGGAATCAGATTTCCGGGAAACGATAGACCCCTATCGGAAGTGCCAAGCCGGGTGAAGCCGCGGAAGTTCTGAAATTGTTGACGGCACTTTCGATAGGGTCCGTTTGAAGTGACCCGCTTGCGTTTTGCGGGGACGCGGCCAGCTACCGATATGGGTTT
>DATHIZ010000124.1:0-43687 GCA_035316385.1 Bryobacteraceae bacterium
CCTTCGTTGTTCTTCTTGTATGCGACCCCCCATTTGCGGGCTAGATCGAGGGTAAAGTCGCGCACTGGCCGATCATCGAGCGTGTCGATGGTCACGAGCGCGAACTGGACGCCCAACTGCTGCTCTACCGTGGCGCAATAAGCTTCCAATTGTTCCTGATCCGCCGGGTTGACAACATGCGCCAGATCACTCACGTAACCGGTTGGTTTGGGCAGCGAGTTTATGTCAACGGCCGAGACGATTCCTGCCGCGGCGCACAGTAGCACCAGAAGGAGCCACACCCGCAATCCCAAGCGCGAGCGGAAAGGGAAGGCGGGACCCGGCATGCAGAACGAGGTTATCAATGTATCCTTCTCAACCGGCTTCTTTTATCGCTGCTTCCTTTTGCCCCTTGATGACTGATGCCGGCGAGGGTTGAGCGCCGATGAGGTCCATGCGCCGCAAGGCTGGGAAGAGCCAAGCCCATGCTCCCACGATTAACATTGTTCCCACTCCTCCGAGCACCACCGCCGGAACAGGTCCGAACCACTGTGCCGTGAGGCCCGATTCGAACTGGCCCACTTCATTAGAGGCTCCTACAAACACCATAGTGACCGCGCTTACGCGCCCGCGCACTTCATCCGGAGTACTCATCTGGATCATAGTCGATCGGACCACTACGCTCACTGTGTCGGATGCCCCAATCAGAAACAGCATCGGCAAGGAGAGGAGCAGACTACGGGAGAGGCCAAATGCCACGGTGAACAACCCGAAGGCAAATACGCACCACAACATTGTGACGCCGGCCTTTCGCCGTAGCGGATAGTGCGCGAGCAGAATGCTTGTGAGGACCGCGCCTACTCCGGGTGCGCTGCGCATGAGGCCGAGTCCGGTAGCGCCGACATTTAGAATTCCGTGGGCGTAAACCGGCAACAGAGCAACGGCTCCGCCCAGCAGGACTGCAAACAGGTCGAGCGAGATTGCGCCGAGAACGAGCTTATTGGCTCCTATATATTTGAGGCCATCCAATACAACCCCGATCGAAATGCCGGTCTTCGGGCGTTCCCATGGGGCGAGTTTCAGACGGCTGATGAGCAGCAATGCCGTCAGGTAGCAGCTGGCCGCGCAAATATAGACATAGACGGGGCTTCCGGTAAAGCCATAGAGGAGACCTCCGATCATGGGGCCGACGATGGTTGCGGTCTGAAATGCGGACGAATTCCAGGCCACAGCGTTAAGGAATACCGCGCGCGGCACTAAGGAGGGAAGGAAAGCGGAATTCGCCGGTGCGTTGAATGCCCGTATGATCCCGTTCAGAATCAAAATGGCGTAAAGCGGATATGGGCGGTAGGTGGCGTTCGAAAGCGTTCCGTGCTGGAAAGTAAACAGCAGCAGCAGCCCGGAACACAGGGCAAAAGCCGTCACGCAGGTCTGCAAAATTCGCTGGCGCTGTACCTGGTCAGCAATGTGACCGGCGAAGAGGAACAAACAAATTCCGGGAAGAAACTGCGCTAGTCCGGCGAGCCCGAGGTCTAGGGGACGGTGGGTGATTGCATACAATTGCCAACCCACCGCGACTGATTGCATTTCCGACGCGGCCGTAGTAAGGAGTCGCGCGCTTAAGTAGAACCGAAAATTCGGGTAGCCAAAGGCGGCACGCGGAGGAGATTCCGCTGAGTTGTCTTGCATTCGGCTCTGGTGCCAGTGTGCCACATTTCGTGCCGGCATTTTGCCGCGGCATACTAAAATTAAGCCGATGCCTTCCGCACTGAATTCCTCCGTCCCTAACCGTTGGGGCATCGCCGCCGCCGGCGTCTTTATGCAGATCGCGCTCGGCGCCGTCTATGCGTGGAGCGTATTTCGCGTTCCCCTGGCTAAGCAGTTTGGCTGGAGTATTTCAGAGGTCACGCTCACTTTTACGATCGCCATCGTTGCCCTCGGGATTTCAGCTTTTTTCGCGGGCCTGTGGCTGACCCGCAAAGGACCCCGCGTGGTTGCCATGACCGGCGGTTTGTTGTATGGAGGCGGCGTGTTTCTGGCCAGTTTTTCCGGTCATGGTCTGTGGTGGCTTTACCTTAGCTATGGACTGATTGGCGGAATAGGACTTGGGTTTGCCTACATTGTTCCGGTTGCCGTGTTGGTCAAATGGTTCCCGGACCGCCGGGGCCTGATCACCGGCATAGCTGTGGGGGGCTTCGGCGCGGGCCCGCTGATTACTGCCCCCATCGCCACTCATCTGATTCAGAGCGTTGGTGTTCTGAGCACATTCGCGTACCTTGGCCTCGCCTTTCTGGTGGTCACCGTGGTGACCGGCTACTTCATGCAAAACCCTCCGCAGGGCTGGAAACCGGCCGGCTGGACTCCGAGTGCGCCGCAGGCTTCGCAACGCGCTGCTCACGACTTCTCGTTGGGTGAAGCGCTCAAGACGTGGCAGTGGTGGGCTCTCTGGTTTTTGCTCTTTCTCGGCACATCCGCTGGGATTTCGATTATTTCGCAGGAATCTCCGTTATTTCAAGAGTTGGGCCATGTCACAGCGCTCGCGGCTGCCAGCCTGGTCGGCGTCGCATCTATTGGAAATGCATTAGGGAGGGTATTCTGGGCCTGGCTCTCGGACCTTGTCACGCGCCGCATTGCTTTCCTCCTCATCTTCCTGGTGCAGATCCCGCTCTTCTGGTTTTATCCGGAACTCCATTCGGGCTTTTCGCTGGGCCTGGTCACATTCTTGATTCTTATGTGTTACGGGGGTGGTTTCGGCACCATGCCGGCTTTCGCCGCCGATTACTTCGGAGCGAAAAATGTCGGGCCGATCTACGGACTGATGCTGACGGCCTGGGGCGCGGCCAGCGTATTCGGGCCGCTTTTGATTGCGCACATGCGTGAAGCCAGCCACGTTTACGCGGGTGCATTGCATATCATTGCCATTGTGCTGGCGGTATCGCTGCTGTTGCCTTTCGCCATGCGGCCTCCGCGCGCAGTTTAACCGTATCCTCGGCCGCATTCTGCAGTAAACTTATTCGGGAAGGACAAACAATGTCTGTGGACGAATTGGACCGCCGTGACTTTCTGAAGCGAACGGGTGGGATGGGAGCGGGCGCCGCTCTCGCTAGCAAAGCCTTTGCGAAGGCGCATACCAAGATGAACCCGTCGCGCGTTATCGGCGCTAACGACCGGATCAACATAGGATTGATCGGCTGTGGTGGACGAGGCTCCTCCGATGCCTCGACCTTCAGCAAATTTGCTGCCGAAAACAATAATGCTTGCCAGATCCTGGCGGTTTGCGATCCCTACGAGAAGCGCAAGCGCGCCCAGGCGGAACTGCATAAAGCGAAGGGTTTTACCGATTACAGGGAAGTACTGGCCATGTCCGAGGTGGATGCGGTCATAGTGGCGACACCCGATCACTGGCACGCGACCGTTGCCCTCGAAGCCATGGGCCAAGGCAAAGATGTTTACCTTGAGAAGCCGATGTGCCACACCATCAAAGAGGTGGAGCAACTCCTCTCCACGGTGCGCGAGAGTAAGCGTGTAGTACAGGTTGGCTCGCAGACGACTTCCGCCGACCAATGGTGGAAGGCGAAGAAGGCTATTGCGGACGGCATGATCGGAAAGATGATCATGAGCCAGGGCTCTTATCATCGCAACTCGATCGAGGGCGAATGGAACTATACGATCGATCCCGCGGCCGGCCCGGACGGTAAAGGGGACGATCATATTGATTGGGCCATGTGGCTTGGACCGGCTCCCAAACGGTCTTACGATGCCGACCGGTTCTTCCGTTTTAGAAAATACTGGGACTACTCAGGTGGAATCGCGACGGATCTGTTCTTCCATGTCGTGGCCCCGCTAAACATTTGTTGGGATAAGCCGCAATACCCTAGCAAAGTGATGGCATCGGGCGGCAACTACGCATTCAAAGACGGACGCGAAGTGCCCGATACTTTTCACCTGGTGGCGGAATACTCCGAGGGCCATTCGCTGGTGCTGAGCTCGTCCATGGGCAATTCACAACACATTCCCGGACTCATCCGCGGCCACGAGGGCACCATCATTATGGTGGAACACGGCCGGTTCGAGGGCGCGACTCCCGACATTACCATCAGGCCCGACATGGTTCGGCTACCCGAACAAGGCGCCGGCGGACGGCAGCGCGGTCCGTTCCCTGACTACAAATTCGGCAGTAATGAGATCAAAATTCCCGTGGAACCGTACGACATGATGCAGGCGCACATCGGCAACTTTCTGCATTGCATGCGCACGCGTGAACAGCCGCGCCTGAGTGTCGAGACCGCCGCGCATGCCCAGGTGTTGATCAGCTTGGCGGTAGATTCTTACCGCGAAGGTAAAGTGAAATATTGGGACGAGAAAAATTGGAAAGCGTCCGACAGGCCGGTTAAGACTTAATCGGATTTAGTTGTTTCGGGAGCCGAAGTATTCATTGGCTTCGGTTCCCAAAGTTCGATCCGGTTTCCCGCTGGATCAGTCAGCCACCCGAAATTGCCGTATTCGTAGCGCTCGACCCGGTCATCTACGGCGACCCCTTCGGCGCGCAGAGCTTCGAGAGTTGCATCCAAGATGTAGTTGATCATGAAGCGGGCTTTCTCATCACGGAAGTATTTGCTTGAGTCCGGGAAGATCGACCAGACCGTCATGCCCTCATTGGATGGGTCATCCGCCTGCCGCCACGGAAACATTGCGCCTTCATTCGGATGACCATCGATGCCCAGATGCTTCTTGTACCAAGCGTAGAGTTCGGCCGGATTCTCTGCTTTGAAAAAGATACCGCCGATGCCGCGAACAGCCGCCATTGTATTTACTCGAAAATTGCAGTGAAAGGAATTTCCAAATCCGTGCCATCCACGCGCGCTGTTTCGCCGGCGGCTTCCTGCATGCCATTCTGTCGATAAATCCAAACTTGCTTCTCGCTGGGGTCGATGACCCAGACCGCTGGGACGCCGAATGCAAGGTAATCCCGCACCCTGGTGTTCACCTGGAAATTGTGTCCTTAGGCGACAGAATTTCAATGGAGAGTAACGGCGGTTTGGTCAGTATCTGCTCAGTAGGTTTTCCGCGAGTCAGCACCACGTCTGGCACGCGGAAGCGCGTAGGCTTCAGCCGGAAGCGCCATCCGGCGATGGCGGCTATACCGGTTTCCGGAAACCGGCTCCTGAAATAAAACACCAGGTTTCCCGCCACGTTGGCGTGATCCAATTCGCCCAGATTGCGCTCCTCCACGATCCCGTCCACATAATCGCAGTCCGGACGGTATACGGTCTTCAGGTATTCCTCAACCGATGTGAGAGCGCCGACGCCCATATGGCAATAGTATGCCACTCATCGGGCCGTCGTGATCGCGTGAGCGCTCTTTCGCTACTGCGGGACGTTCAAACGAATCCCCAGTTCCTTCAACTGACGTTCCGGGACCGGGGACGGCGCTTCGCACATGAGATCGGTTCCTTTCGCCGTTTTGGGGAAGGGGATCACTTCGCGAATCGATTGCTCGCCTGCCAGCAACATCACCAACCGGTCAAGGCCGAGGGCGATACCGCCGTGCGGGGGCGCTCCGTATTCCAGCGCTTCCAGCAAGAAGCCGAAGCGTCGTTTGGCCTCGTCCTCACTGAATCCAAGAGCGGCAAACACTTTCGTCTGTACATCCCGCCGGTGAATACGAATCGAGCCCGAGCCGAGTTCGACACCATTCAGCACCAAATCATACGACTTGGCACGGCAGTGCGCCGGATCGGTCGTCAACTTGTCAAAATCCCCATCGTGAATAGACGTAAAAGGATGATGCGCCGCAACCCAACGCTTGTCTTCCGCGTTCCATTCGAACATGGGGAACTCAATCACCCACAAAAACTTCAGCGTCTCCGCATCCAGCAGCTTATGCCGGTCGTTGTACTTCTGGGCGATATGCAGGCGCAGCTGTCCGCAAGCCTGCAACACGGTGTACTCCGGCAACGCGTCTTCGGACACGCCCACTGACCCCGCCAGCAGTAGCAGATCGTCTTCGGCTGGCCGCACGCGGTCGCGAACGTTCTGCATGGCAGCCGCGTAATCGCGATCGAGCCGCTTCAGATCGTCAAACACGCGCAACCCGCGCTCCTGTCCAAATGCCTTCAGGTCATCGCGCTCCTTACGGCTCAACGTGCCTGTCTTCGGAATATGGATCGCCACCAACGGCATGCCATCAGCCGTCAGGCCACCTGCGTTCGAGCCGCCCTCAAATAAATCCTCCACGCAATAAAACGGAGGAATCCGCAGGTCCGGTTTGTCCGTGCCGTAGGAGCGCATCGCCTGCGCGTAGGTAATACGGGGAATTTTCTGTTCGATGGTCTTGCCGGCGGCGTCGCAGACACCTTGGATGAGAGGCTCAATGACTTCATAGATCTGCTCTTCCTGCGGGAAAGACATCTCCAGATCGATCTGCGTGAATTCGGGCTGCCGGTCAGCGCGTAAATCCTCGTCGCGGAAGCAGCGCACAATCTGGAAGTAGCGTTCGTACCCGCTAACCATGAGCAACTGCTTAAAGATTTGGGGAGACTGCGGCAGGGCGTAAAAATTGCCAGGCTGGACCCGGCTGGGTACAAGGTAGTCCCGCGCACCTTCTGGCGTGGAGCGCGTCATGAACGGCGTTTCAATCTCTAGGAAGCCCTGCGCGTGTAGAGCCTGCCGGATAGCCAACGTGATTTTTGAGCGCATGATGATATTGCGCTGCATGCGTGGCCGGCGCAGGTCGACATAGCGGTACTTCAAGCGGATGTCTTCTTTCACATCTACGCTGTCCTCAACCGGGAACGGGGGCGTGCGCGATTCATTCAGAATCCAAAGCTGCTCTACCGCCACTTCGACTTCACCCGTGGCGATGTTCGGATTTACTGTGTCGGCCGAGCGTTTCTCCACCGCGCCCCGCACGGCGATGACAAACTCCGGACTTAGGTCCTGCGCACGCTTGTGCGCTTCCGGGTTCTTGCTCTCATCGAACACCAGTTGCGTAATGCCGTCCCGATCGCGCAGATGAATAAAGATCAGGCCACCTAGATCACGTCTACGGTGCACCCATCCCATCAGCAAAGCGGTGTTGCCGGTATCACTGGGGCGGATTTCTCCACAACTGTTCGTCCGGCGCAGATCGCCCAAAAAATCCAATTTCACTTCAGCCATTTTTGTTTTTCGTTTATTGCGTGCCGCGCAGCCGGTCGAGGAGAGCCTGCCGGTTTAAGGTTTGTTGCTCGCCGCTGGCCATTTCTTTCAGCGCATAAGACTGCGAGACAATCTCGTTATCGCCAACGATCAGCGTATAGCGGGCCTCGTTCTTGTTCGCCAGTTCCATCATGCGTTTTAACTTACGATCCGTTCCGACTTCAACCGATAGGTTCAACTTCCGGATATCTCCAGCTAGCACCGCGCAATGCCGGAGAGCCGTATCGCCCATGGGCGCGATATACAGGTCCAGGACGGGTGCGGCGGCATGCGGTCCTGCTTCCACGGTCATGACCAACCGGTCTTCGCCGATGGAAAAGCCGATCCCCGGCGCGGGAACCTTCGATCCTAGCGTCTCAGCCAAGCCGTCATATCTTCCTCCGCCTAACAGCGCGTTCTGCGCTCCTAAAGCCCCGTGCGTGATCTCGAATGTAGTGCGCGCGTAATAATCCAGCCCGCGTACCAGTCTCGGCTTGACGGTATATCCAATGTTGCGATCGTCGAGAAACTCGCGCACCCGGCGGAAATGCTCACGGTCTTCGCTGTCTAAGAAATCCAAAATCGAGGGCAGCTTTTCGATGATGGGCTGATCCTGGGGCACCTTGCAATCCAACACGCGCAGAGGATTTGTTTCGGCGCGGCGCCGGCAATCCTCGCACATCCCGGAGACTACCTCTTTCAACTCGGCCCGCAGCGCTTCGTTGTAACGCGCGCGCGATTCCTTCGAGCCAACCGAGTTGATCAATAACTCAAATCCATGTATCCCAACTTCCCGCAGAATTGCCACCACGAGTTCGATGGTTTCCGCGTCCACCGCGGGCGAATCTGAGCCGATCACTTCGGCGCCGATTTGATAGAACTGCCGGTAGCGCCCTTTTTGCGGACGCTCCCGCCGGAACATGGGCCCGATGTAGTAGAGCTTTTGCATGCCGGACTGCTGATCCATCCGATGCTCAATGTAAGAGCGCAGAACCGAGGCGGTGTTCTCCGGACGCAGGGTGAGCGAACTGCCGTCTCGGTCTTCGAACGTATACATCTCTTTACTGACGATGTCGGTCTCTTCGCCCACTCCGCGCGCAAACAAGCTGGTCTCTTCGAGGAGCGGAGTGCGGATCTCGCGATAGTTGAACTGGTTGAAAATCCGCCGCGCCGCCGCTTCCACCTGGTTCCAGACCGCACTCGACGGCGGCAGGATGTCGCGCATCCCTTTTACGCTTTGAATCACCGCTGCTCTTCCTTATAAATAGCCGTGATTTTGACGTAGTTCTGGCAGTTCTTTCGAAAGCGTTCTTGTTCTTCGGGGGTTACCTCGCGGCGCACTTTTGCAGGTGCTCCCATGACCAGCGAATTCGGTGGTACTTCCATGCCTTCAGGCACCAAAGCGCCCGCCGCCACCACGGCGCCGCTGCCTATCTTGGCGCCGTTCAGGACTATGGCGCCGATCCCGATCAGCGCGTCATCCTCCACCACGCAACCGTGTAGTACTGCGCTGTGGCCTACCGTCACCCGGTTTCCGACAAGGCACGGATAGATCATATGGTCCACATGCAGGACGCTGTTGTCTTGAATACTGGTCTCGTAGCCGACGCGGATGTGGTTGACGTCGCCACGAATGGTAACGTTTGGCCAGACGCTCGAGCGTTCGCCAATCGTTACGTCACCAATTACTTGACCGCTTATATCAATGTAGGCGGAGGCGGCAATGCTTGGCATCACCCCGCGGTAGGGTCGAATCATGGGGAATCAGTGGACCAGTGGCAAAGCTGGTCTTTCCTGCCATCCTACCAAGCGTGACCAACTGCACTCTTCCGGCAGGACCCAATTGAAAAAAGTGCCGCAACGCGCGTGACTTAAATTAAGCGGTTCGCGAATACTTAGTGGCGCGCAAATACCGCGCGCTTTTCATAGAAAAGGAATCATTAAATGATAGGAATAGCTCGCAATTTGCTCACGATTCTCGTGAGCGCCGGAGCCGTGTTGCCAATGGCCGGAGCCGCGGCAGTAGCATCCAAACCGGGAGCGGTTTTCGTGATGACGAATGCCGCCGGTAAGAATGAAATTGTTACGTTCCAACGGACCGCGGATGGTCATTTGTTCGACGGCAGCCGCTATGAGACCGGAGGCAGGGGCAGCGGCGGGCTGGTCGATCCTCTGCAATCGCAAGGTTCCCTGACGCTGAGTCAAGATCATTCGATGTTGTTTGCGGTGAATTCGGGGAGCGGAACTTTGTCCGTTTTCAGCGTTAAAAAGGCGACTCTGTCCCTTGTAGAAAAGGTACCCACCGGCGGTAGTGCGCCGGTCGCCGTCGCTCAATTTCAGAATCTGGTCTTCGTCCTCAATACGGGTGGGAGTGGAAGTGTGGTGAGCTTCCGGTTGGACCCCAGCGGTCTGAAAAAGATCGCTCACTCCACCGTGTTTCTGACGTCAAGCAATGCCGCGGGAGCGTCGCTCGCCGTCAGTCCGGACGGCCAATTTCTGCTTGTTTCGGAACGGCTGGGGAACAATATTGACGCATTCCGTATTCAAGCGGATGGCACTCTCGCTCCGGTTGTTGTGACTCCTAGCGTGGGTGCGGGCGCGTTCTCAGTCATCTTTGCCCCGAACGGAACTGCAATTGTCTCGGAGACAGGTCCTGCCGGGACAACCAATGAATCGGCGGTCTCGTCCTACTCACTTATGAGCAACGGGATGCTCTCCCCGATCAGCAAGAGCGTTCCCACCCTGGGCACCGCAAATTGCTGGAACGTCATCACTCCGGACGGCAAATTTGTCTATGTGTCGAATTCGGCCTCCGCAACGGTCGCGGGATTCGCGATTGGTCAAGGTGGCAATTTAACTCCGATCGCGGGAACGGTCGTGGGTACGAATCCCGCGGGAAGCGCTAACCTCGATATAGCGGCGAGCGATGACGGAAAGTATCTGTTTACCTTGAACGCCGGAACAGGCAACATCAGTATCTTCGGTATCCAGCAGGATGGCGCTTTGACCAATCTTGGCGATGCCGGCGATCTGCCCAAAGCATCGGGCTTTAACGGAATAGCAGCTTTCTAATCAGCGGATCTGTGACCCATTTTGTAACTAACGGACGAGTAAAGCGTCTCACGACGAAGACAAGCAACAGGAGAATGTAATGGATCAATTTGCTTTATTGGCACTCTTAGATGCCAAGCCGGGAAAAGAAAAAGAAGTCGAAAGTTTTCTGAAGTCAGCGCAGCCCTTGGCTCTACAAGAAACAGGCACGACGACATGGTACGCGGTGAAAATTGGGCCATCGAAATATGGCATCTTCGACACGTTTGCCAACGAGGAAGACCAGAACGCCCACCTGACCGGAGAGATTGCGAAGGCTCTATTCGCTAGAGCTGAAGAGTTGTTCGCCACGCCGCCGCAGGTTGAGAAACTGCAGGTACTGGCTTCGAAATCCCCAGGCGTCTAAGACTATTAAGCTGCTCACGCAACTCGCTCCGGTGTAGACGCCCTACATGCCTCTGAAGACTGGCCATCAAAACCGGATCGAGTTGCGGCGTCGCGTGGATGTAACATTTGTAGGAGCGGAGCGAGCGGCTGTGGTTATGGATTGAGCGTCAGGGTGGCCTTTCCGCCAGCGCCGTCGTAAATCAACTCAATGGAACGGATGCCCTGGGTCTTGCTGCGGTATTGGAAGAACATGAGTCCAGCCAGGGGCAGGGGGCGATCTCCCTCCGGCAACGAGGCTTTTTGAGCACGCTGTTCCCACGAGCGTTGTAGCGGCACAGGGACATGAACCACCGGGGGCGGGGAATCGTTCTGACCTCCACCACCGGTGCTCAAACTGGATTTCGATTTAGCTGGAGGCTCCGGCGGCTGCCATTCAGGGTCCTTGAGGGATCTGGCAACCACCACGTACGACTGTCTCGCTAGCGGCGTCTTTTTTCCATTGATGCGCAGGGAAAAGTCGTTTATGGACAGGTTGAGCCGCGCTTGCGGCGGCCCGAAGAGCGCGGCTTCGACTACAACAAAGTCTTCGGTCGAGAGCATTTGCTCCGGCGTTGGGACCGCGTGTCCCACGAAGTCGGCGGCAATCGTCACGGTGCCCGCCTGCGCCTGGGCCTGGTAGTCGCCTGGCGTTGCTCTTGCCGGCATCCCCTTCGCTTCATTTACTTGCGCTTCTTTAGCAGGTGTTTCCTGTCCCTGCACGCACAGACCGATGGCGACGCTTAAAACCCCGGTACTCAAGACAGCAATTCTTAACAGTCGCATTTCAGCTCACAAACTAGCATAGGATATTGTTGATCTCATGACGCGGCTCCTGGCCGGTTTGTTCCTTACAGCAGTTTTTGCGGCTGCATCTCCCAAAAAACAAGTACTAGCCGATAACCTGACGGGTGGTTATCAAGTGATTGCGTGCGACGTAAACGGTGATGGCAAGCGAGATCTGATTGCGCTGGCTCCCGGCTTGCTTGACTTGGTTTGGTTCGAAAACCCCAGCTGGGAACGGCACGTGATGGCGACCAATCTTCCGCACATGATTAACGTCGCTTGCTGGAGCAAGGGCGCGCATGCGATTCCCACGGTGGTTGTCGCTTACGGATTCTCAAATAATCCCGCGGACAGTCCGGGACTGGTTTCGGTGTTGACTGCCGGGCACGACCCGCGGCAGCCCTGGACGGTGACGGAGATAGACAAGTTGCCGACCTCGCACCGGCTGCGCTGGGCAGATATCGACGGCACTGGAAACAAAGTGCTCATCAATGCGCCGCTGGCGGCGGCAAACGCGCAGCGTCCCAATTACGCCGGACATGTGCCGCTGTCTTACTATCATCCGCGCGATTGGAAGCGGCGGAGTATCAGTGACTCCGAGGAAGGAATCCTGCATGGAATCTTTGTGACGGATTGGGATCACAACGGGCGCGACGCGATTTTGATTGGCAGCTTTCTCGGCGTTCATCTGTACCGGTTCGGGCGGGACGGCAATTGGACGCGCACGGAAATCTCAAAGGGCAGTGAGGAGCCGTGGCCGAAGAGTGGAACCAGCGATATCAGCGTTGGATTCCTGGGCAAAGAACGCTTTCTTGCGGCAATTGAACCCTGGCATGGAAATGAGGCTGTAGTTTACCGCAACCAAGCGGGCTCCTGGCGGCGCGAGGTCATCGATGACACGCTGTTGGATGCGCACACCATTGAGGCGGTTGACCTGAACCATGACGGCAATGACGAAATTGTGGCTGGAATGCGCGGAAAGCCATATGCCGTCTACATATATAACTGGGATGGCTCTCAGTGGAAGCGGCAGCCTCTCGAACAAGGAGAAGTTTCGGCGGCCAGTTGCGCGGTTGCGGACTTGGATGCCGATGGGTATTCCGACATCTCCTGCATCGGTGGGGCGACGCACAACCTGGTCGTTTACTGGGACCCGCTAAAGTAAAGTCCTTGATACTAAACGATCAAGCGTATCTCATGTCTTCCAACTAGGAAGAGTATACTTACGAGCGTACCAGCAAATGCAGTTGACGCGTACCAAGCAGGAGCACGAGCTCCCGGCGACTCCCGATGGCGAGCAAGTCCGCGCCGAACTGGCTGCGATTCTGGACAGCGCGGTGTTTCGCACCAGTAAACGCTGCCGTGATTTTCTGCGGTACGTGGTGACGCAAACGCTCCAGGGAGATTTCCAAAGTCTTCGAGAGCGCTCACTCGCGGTGGAAGTGTTTGGACGGAGAACGGACGCGGCTCTCGGCGATGACAGCATTGTGCGGGTTGGCGCTAGAGAGGTCCGGAAGCGGCTCGCGCAATATTACATGACCGAAGGCGCGCAAGCCGCGATTCGGATCGATCTGCCTCCGGGTTCTTACGTGCCTATTTTTCACGCGCAACCCGCACAGGCACTGGAGCGGCCCGCAGTGGGCGGCGAGGCGGTTGTTCCCTTAGCCTTCCCAGTTGCGCCCACGAGTCAACTCGCGGCTAAACCAGTTGCGGCTAAATCACTTTTGGCTAAACCAGACCGTAGCCAGAATAAGAAGAAATGGCTGATCGCATCGGGTATCGTTGCCGCACTACTGAGCGGGGCGGTGTTTTGGCGTACCACACGGCTGGCCGTTCCGGAGGAGTTCGATACGTTTTGGCAGCCTGCTTTCGTTCAACACGCGCCGGTTTTCCTAGGTATGGCTCACCCGATCGTTTATCATCCGTCGAACCGGCTGATTAAGCTCGATGAAGAGGCTAACGGCGCGGAAACGGCGCTGCAGCGGCAGGTCCGGGTCGCGGCCGAGCCCAAGCGTAATGATTACGTCCCGGTTTTCGATCAATATGTCGGCTTTGGCGATGCCATGGCGGCATCACGGCTTTCGATTCTCTTTGCTCAGCACCACCGTCCAGTGACGGCACGGCTGGCCAGCAAGCTGAATTTTGTGGATTTGCGGGACTCGCCGGCCATTCTCATCGGAGCGTTCACCAACCGCTGGACAACCGAATTGGTGCAGGGATTTCGATACCGCTTTCAGATTTCTCTGGGCGTCCCATGGATTCTGGATTCGGCAACCGGAAAACGCTGGTTACTCGCTGGAAAGACAGAGAACGGCCTGGCAAACGAAGACTACATCCTGATTTGCCGCCTGACGCGTACGCAAACTGGCGGGTTCGTTATCATCGCGGCAGGACTGACGCAGTATGGCACCGAAGAAGCGGGGAGGATCTTGAGCGATCCCGAATCTCTGGCGCCGATTTTGCGAAGAGTGCCACCGGATTGGCGGAACAGAGATTTGGAACTGGTCCTGCACTCACAGGTCTTGGGTGAGACATCTACCGCGCCGGAATTAGTTGCCTGGCATGTGTGGTGAACGGCTCGCTTTGCTTCTTACCAGACATGCCAAGCGATCAGTTCGGACGCGCTTGTGGAGTTTTCAACCACTTTCGCATGAAAGACAAGTTCCAGATTGCGGGATTGCCAGTTCCGGCCGATTTTTCGAAGCGTGTCGTTCAGGCGCTCCGGATCGGCTAGTAACCGGCCGGCCGCTTCGGTTCCAAACTGGGTGAGTCCAGCGGCAATCAGCATGAGCTTGCCGGAGGGAGAATTCGACAGCCGGCAGATGAGGAAGTAGTCGTCCGAAGCGGTGCCATCGTCTTTTTTGGACGGAATGTTCCAATGGCGGGCAGGGATGGTCGAATCCAGGAGTTCCGGTATCCCGCGCACATTGTATCCGAAGTGGATGCGAAATGGCTCAGACAGTTCGACCGTCCAGCGGTTGGTAAATGAACCAATCAAGGCGGAAGGGGCTTCGCGAAGATCGGCGAACTCTAGCTTGTCAGCGGAGCGGATGCGAACGCTTCCAGAGTGGCGGCCCATCAAAGCCGAAATGTCGCTGGCCGCCAGTGCGTCGCCATAGCCTACATACTGGTCCAGCACAGGCACCATATCCGACCCGTCGAGTTCCTTCGGAAGCAACTGGAGGGGACGCTGAATGGGCAGGCGGGACGGTCCCAAGCGCTGATTGTTAAGATGAACCGCCCGGGAGGAAGGGTGGTACACAATCGGATGCGCGATTGCGATCAGCACCGGATCGGGCGACCGCCAAATCGGATTCCAGAATTCGTCGAAAGCACTTGCCGGGGAGAATTTGGCCGCCAGAGCTATTGCCACTGCCACGGTCAGGCCGATGCCCACTGCCCAGAAAGGCCACGCCCCCGGGCGCCAGGGCGGCTGAGGTCTTGGAACTTCACTTTCCTTCACAGGATCTTCGGCACTGAGTACTGGCACCTTTTGCGGCGGGGCTTCGACTGATTCCGCATATAAGAACAGCGGCACGTATGAGCCAGGAGCTAATTCGAAACGCACTCGCTCCTGCATGCCCTCCGGACTTGCGTAATACTGTGCGAGCCGCTTGCGAACTTCGCGGGCGCCACCACGCACAATGGTGTCCTCTCCCGAGTCCCAGGAGGAGGGCCGGTCGAAAACATCGGTTGCCAGAGTACGCTCTTTGAGGCTGTGGGCGTGACCCTCCATCACCTCGCTTACGACATAGCTCAGGAAGCGATGACAGCGTTTGCTGCTTCGAAATTGCGGGCTGGAGAGAACTCGTTCCAGATGGAAGCGGACCTCTTCCGCCGGAATCTCATCTATGCCCTCCGGGTAGCTACGGTTTTTCAGACTAACCCCCGGACATCAGTTATACCATCCGCTGGATTATAAGTCTCTTGCCCTCAACGAATTTCACGGTGCAATCACCGGGTGTCCCGTTGCGCCGGATCTGCGAACGGCGACATCATAGCCGCCAGATCAGGTGGAGATAATAGCTTTATTTAGTGCTCTTCGTCGCAGCCGACCGGAACGGTACAAGGGCTTGTGAAAGACGAATCGGGAGGTGTGGAAGCAATTCAATATCAAAATAGACGTTTCACAGAGCCGCTCAGTTGATATCACGCTCAAGGTAGGCGCGGTCACCGAACAAGTAGAAGTGCAAGCCTCGGCGACGGCGCTCGATACTGGGACATCGGCCACGGGGCAAGGGATCGATACGAGGAAAGTGGTGGACTTGCCGCTGGTTCTCGAACGGACTCACCTTCCTGGCGTCGTTCACGGGTGGCAAGACGACGCTGAGTAATCCAACCATCAACCAATCGTTCAATACGTCTGTTTTCTCGCGGCCGGCGCAGTTCACCATCGGGAACGCCGGCCGCACTTTACCTGACGTTCGAAACCCTGGGGTGATCAACGCCGATCTGTCTCTCTTCAAGAACAACTATTTCGGCAAGGAGAGCAGAGACAATCTACAATTCCGCGTCGAGATGTTTAACTCGCTGAACCACCCGCAATTCAACGCTCCGAATACGGGCCTCCAATCGGGCAGCGCATTTGGGACCATCACTTCGTTGGCAAACCCGTCTCGTATTATCCAACTGGCGGTAAGTTCAACTTCTAAGCCGCAGCTACTAGGGACCAATCGGAAAGTATTAGAATCCTGTTCCCGGAAAGTTTCTATGCATTCCGGGAACTTACTATTTTGCGTCTACCCTCCAGATATTAATCACATTCCCGCTACAAAATAACTCCCGCCGTATCAGCAGATTTCACGGTGCAATCACGGGGTATCCCGTTGCGTGGGCTTCCTGACAGCGCAATCATAGCCGCCAGATTAGGCGCGTGGCGAGATCGCCAGCAAAGTCCCGCTGAAAGCCCAGAGGAGTACAACAAACGCATTATGAAGCATGTTTCCTTCATTGCAGCTTTGATGCTGCTATTTACTTTTCATCTTCCGGGCCAAACGCCCACCGGAACGGTACAAGGTGTTGTGACAGACCAATCGGGAGCCGTGGTTGCCGCGGCAAAAGTCAGCGTCGTGAATACCGGCACGAACGAAACGAAGGAATTGACCACGGACGCCTCGGGGCACTATGTAGTGCCATTTCTGACTCCGGGGACCTATAGTGTGTCCATCGCGGCGGCTGGTTTCAATGGGTCGAAAGAGACGAACATCAAAATAGACGTTGGGCAGAACCGCGAGGTAGACTTTGCGCTCAAGGTAGGAGCCGTTAGCGAACAAGTGGAAGTGCAGGCTTCGGCCGCAGCCCTGGACACCGAGACATCCAGCACAGGACAGGTGATCGATACAAGAAAAGTAGTAGATTTGCCACTCAATGGCCGTAACCCTTTCGCATTGGCAAGCTTGGTTCCGGGCGTGAACAACGTGGGTAACGCATCCACGCCGCACATTGGTGGGTCGCGGAACGCTGTGAATGAAGAACAACTCGACGGCATGACCAACATCTTGCCGGAGAACAATGTCGGCAACAATGCTGCTGCGTATACTCCGATTGTCGACTCGGTGCAAGAGTTCAGCGTGCAGACAAACTCACTCTCGGCGGAGTATGGGCGTTTTGGCGGCGGTGTGATCAACGTCGTGACGAAATCGGGAACGAACGATTGGCACGGCGGGTTGTTCGAATTCCAGCGGAACGCCGTTTTGAACGCGAATAACTTTTTCGCCAATCGGAGCGGTCAAGCCAAGCCGTCCTCGAATGAACGCCAATACGGCGGCACTCTCGGCGGTCCCATCGACATTCCGAAGATTTATGACGGCCACAACCGCACGTTTTTCTTCTTTGGATTCCAAGGAGACAATGCGACTGCGGCGGCCACCGATACTCTTACCGTTCCCACGGCGCAGGTGCTGGGCGGTAACTTTGCAGGCATCGCCAATATCTACGATCCGACGGCCGCTCTCACATTGAACTCCGCCGGCCAGTATGTCAGGCAACCGTTTGCGGGTAATCAGATTCCCAAAAATCAGTTGAACCCCGTGGCGCTTGCCGCAGCGTCCTACTTCCCAGCTCCTAATGCAGGAGCCCCAGGGGCACAAACCAACAACTTCGTTGCCAGCGGCAGCACGGGAAACAACGATTACAAATGGGATAGCCGACTAGATCACAATTTTACTGCAAACTGGCACATGTTCTTTCGGCTGTCGCACGATTGGAATAACAGCACGCCGCTTTACGACTATGGCCCCACCAACCCAGCTTCCCCAGTGGGTAGCGGCTCGGTCACGGGCGGTTCTTGGAGCGCCTCCATGGATCACACCCTTACCCTTAGCCCGACTCTAGTGGCCGACTTCCGCTACGGCTTTGCGCGATCGATCACGTCGGACACTCCGCTCGGAGCAGGCTTTCTACCCAGCTCACTCGGACTCCCCACGTCTCTCGATCAGGTGGCAGCCCAACGTGTTCTGGAGTTTCCCCGCTTCGCCTTTTCCAACGGAGCGAACCTCGGAAATAACGGCTATGTCGATTTGATTCAGAATGCGAGCGCGCACGATGTCACCGCGAGTCTGACCAAGATTCTGAGCCACCACACCATCAAGTTCGGCGGCGAGTGGCGCAAGATGTTCCTGAACTTCTTGCAATATGGATTCCCGGACGGCCAGTTCAATTTTGACCAAACCTGGACGCAACAGGTCCTCAACAGCTCTAACGGTACGGGCAGTCCTTATGCTTCCTTCCTGTTGGGCCTGCCTGTTAACACAAGCAGCAACCCAAGTCAGGTGACGCATGAACCGACTGCGGCTAGCTCGAGCTCCTACGCGGCTCTATACGTTCAAGACGATTGGAAAGTCAGCTCGAAACTGACGCTGAACATCGGCTTGCGTTGGGATGTCGATATCCCTCGCACCGAACGCTATAACCAGTTGTCGTATTGGGACCCGAACCTGCCCTCTCCGATCCAAGGCCAGGTGGCGGCAAACGCGTGCCTCTACTGTGCAAATCTGGTCGGTCAGATGGTCTTTGTGGGTACGCCGCAAAGCAAGTATGGACGAGCCCAAGGGCCAACCCAGTGGAAAGACTTTGCTCCGCGCTTCGGTTTCGCCTATAGCCAGGACAGCAAGACTGTGATCCGCGGCGGTTTTGGCATCTCTTACGCTCGTTCCGCGCTGCAGGCCGCCGGCACCACTGGCGCACCAGGCGTACAAGGGTTCGGCAGCACCACCGCCATCAACCCCACGTTCACCAACCAACAAACCATCAACGCCACCCTGAGCAACCCCTTTCCGCAAGGATTTACTTTGCCGCAGGGTGCGGCTGGTGGACCTAGTACGCAGTTGGGCCTCAACATTGGTGAGTCCTTCTTCAACTCTTATCGCAACCCGTATTCGATTGAATGGAATTTCAACATTCAGCGGCAGCTTCCGGGGAACATGACGCTGGAAGTCGGGTATATTGCGAACCGCGGCTTATTCCTGGTGGATGGCGAATTGACTCAGCCATACTCCCAGGTGAACCCAGCCTACGCTTCGCTCGGAAATCAGCTCACAGCCCAGGTGGCAAACCCCTTCTATGGAGTGATCACCACGCCCGGATCGCTGCTGAGCCAGCAGACGGTTTCCTACAATCAACTGCTCGCGCCATATCCGCAATATTCCAGCGTCGGCAGCTTCCGCAAACCAGGAGCCACGTCTTTCTATAACGGCATCATCGCTCGAGTGGACAAGCGTTTCTCCAATGGGCTGACGTTCCTCGCGTCATTCACCGGGGGCAAGACGATGGACGACTCGGCAGCCGCGGTCACCTATCTTGGGACCGTCAGCAGCACTCGGGCGGACCAATATAATCGCCGTTTGGAGTGGTCCGTTTCTCCGCAGGACGTCTCCAAGAGCTTGATCGGCAGCTTCGTTTATGAGCTTCCTTTCGGTAAAGGGAAGAAGTTCGTAAATGCGGCGCCGAAGGTTGCGAATGTTCTGGTTTCGGGTTGGAGCGTCAACGGCATTCTCACCTTCCAGACGGGTACGCCGGTTATTCTAGGCGCCGCCCTCAACCAGACGCAACTCTTGACTGCTGCTCAACGGCCGAGTAACAACGGTACAAACGCGGCTCTTCAAAACCCGACCATTAACCAATGGTTCAATACCTCGGTTTTCTCGCAGCCGGCGGAGTTCACCATCGGGAATACGGGCCGTACCTTGCCGGATGTTCGCAATCCTGGCATCGCGAATGCCGATATCTCGTTCTTCAAGAATAACTACTTCGGCAAGGAGAGCAAGGACAATCTGCAATTCCGCGTTGAGATGTTTAACTCGCTCAACCACCCGCAATTCAATGCTCCGAATACGAGCCTCCAGGCGGGTTCCGCGTTCGGGACCATCACGTCTACGGTGACGGGAAACCCGGGGCGTGTCATCCAACTAGCTGTGAAGTTTAACTTCTAGCTGAAACGAACCGCGCCAAGGACACCGCTTGTGCCCAATGTCGTTTACGTCTGTTGACTCCGAGCCGGAAGCGTTAGCGCCCACGATGCTCGGTCACTCACGAATTTCCCCACGTAAACGGCATTGCTCTTGTGCCCTTGGCGCATTCTCCACTCGGAAGGTACAGCCGGAAATAAGGTTTATTCTTTGCCTAACAGCGCTTCGGCCACCCTCAACCGGCCATCGGTGGTCTTATCGACGAAGAACCGCCTGACGCTGTTGTCTTCGACCACGGCCGCCCCGAATCGAGTGGCGATTAATAGATGGCCATCTATGCGCAGAATGCTGTTCGCGATGTCAGGCAAGTCAATCTTTGTGACGTTCTCGGTCGTTCTGTCAAACCGCAGGAGACCGCCGGCGCTGTCTCCCCATTCGCAGCGATGCGCAAGCGCGAGCCATACGGCTTCCGGCTCCACCAGCAGCGCCGTGACTGACGAGTTCACGACCTCCGGAGGAGACCAGATCCGGTATTGACGCTGCTCCGCGTCGAAGTATCCAAATCCTCCGACTCCCGAAATCCCTTCACCGTCGTAAAACGTCTTACCGAACCAAAGAGTGTTGCCGGCGGTCTGAGTTGGCCCTATTTCTTCATCAATGGTTGTTGCTTGTTTGGTCCAGCCGTTTTTGACGCTTTGAGGGCGTGTTTGGGCGAATACGTCGTAAGTCGTCTGCGGCAACGGATAGGGTTTCGCCGTCTTACCGGTATGCTCCCGAATGGCCAGGCGAGTAGCCAAAGAGATTGCCTCACTTTCCTGGACGAGTGTGAAGCTGGCGCCGGGCCCGAAACGTACCGGTTTGAATGGCCGGTCAAGCAAATTGATCCACTTCTGTGCTTCAGGGTGTTTCAATAGCCCGAAGGGCGGAGATGCGGCGGGCGTGTAGCGTACGACTACGCTCTGGTGTTGATAGTTATTCGCGAAAACCGTGCCGGCGAGCACGGTGCTGTCACCTGATGCAATTATCCGGGCCATCGGGAATTGCCGGTAGTCCGTCTGTTTCAGCAGGGCCTTTGCGCGGATGTCGTAGACGAACTTTCGATTCGTGACATCGTCGCCCTTCTCTGGAGTACAGGAAAGCACGACATCCGTGGCGGTGGCCCGCTGTACTCGTGCTGCGCAATCGTCGTCACGCCCAGCTTCCAGCGCAACTTGGTAGACCATTGCCGGCTGCTCGCGGCTTTGCAGGAAAAGGCCCAAAGTTTGCTTCGGGCCCCACCAAAAATAATCCGCGGTTCCGGGCTCGTACTCTTTTGGCGTGCCGAACGCGATGACCAGATCCAACTTCGGATCGACCGCCACGCGCTTCCACACGCGCACGTGATAAACGTTGGGGGCTTTCCGCAGCAGCGGGACTATGGCTCGATCCGGAGGCTCAGCAGACAACTGGCAGGCAGCCAGGAGCCAAAGCAAATGTATCGGTAGAACGCGCCGGATCCGCAAGGCTCAATAGTATCTTGACTAGACTGACCGGTGATCGACGGATTGAATCAAGCCGCGAATGTAGCCGTAGCAGAACGCAAACGACTGCAGGCCGTCCGTGTCATTGTGCGCCAGCGGGACATGATCGGGCATCAGCAGATAGGGATAGTTTAGCTCCCGGTACAGTTGAATCGCTTTGACGAAATCGATGTCGCCTTCGTCCGGATAGACCTCTATGAAATCGTCGCGGCGGCCGCGAATGTTGCGGAAGTGGACATTGAATATTTTCTGTCGCGAACCGAAGTAGCGGATGACGTCGAAAATCTCCGTACCCGGATTCTGCAGCATCTCCGAAACGGTCCCCTGGCAGAAGTTGAGTCCGTGATAGGGGCTTTCCTTGATGCTGATAAATTTCTTCAAGCCATCAACTGTTCCAAGGACTCGCACAACCCCTTGATAGCCCTCAGGCGGTACGCCCGGATCGTGCGGATGACACGCCAACCGGACTTTGTATTCGTTGGCGACGGGGACAACGTGATCGAGGAAATAGGTGATGCGCTCCCAAAACATGTCGGCGTTTACCTTGCCGGCACGCGTGAGAGGCGGATTCGGATGCGCTTCGGCGAATTTCCAGGTGCTGTACTGGGCGTCCCCGCGGCCTTGCGTGCGGCCGGTGCGCAGCACGCCCAGAAGACTCATGTTGTATTTGATGGACGGCAAGCCTGTTTGCGCGCAGTTCTTGATTAAAGTCTGAAAGGCTTCAATGTCGCGGTCGCGCTCAGGACTATCGGCCAGCATAATCGCCGGATGTTTTTCCTTGTCTATGTGGCTGGATGCGAGAAAGGGCGGCGCCACGCATTCGATGTTGATGCCATTCTTCGTCGCCAAATCCCGCATGCGGTTCAGTTCATCGGCGGTGGCATACAGCCGGCCATCCGCGATCTCCGGGTAGCCGCAGATATCCTTGATTCCGTAGCGGGCGAGATATTTCAAGTGAGTATCGGTGGTCGGTGCGCTCTGGCATCCAAGTTTGAGTGGCGCCCGTTTCGTCGTCGCGGCAGAGGCCGCATCGGAGAGTGTCGCGCCGAGTCCAATTACCGCGCCGGTGGAAGAGAGGAATTGCCGTCGATCCAAGAAATATATCCTTTCGCGGCTCCTAACGTATCTCAACTGGCTTTAAGATTCAATAAAAGCCGTGAACTACGAAGGAGCCGCCTGACTAATTCCAGCGGGTCTTGCCGGCCAGAAGAGAGCCCAACCAAACGCCCAGGAAGCCCAAGGCGACGCTCAGCGTCACGTTTAAAACGGCCACAAGAGGAACTCCGCCTTTCACCGCCGCGAAACTCTCCCACTCGAAACTGGAGAACGTGGTGTAGCCGCCGAGAACACCGGTAACGAAAAACAGGCGCCAGACTGGATTCATGTCGGAGCGGCTAATGAATAGCGTCATTAATACTCCTATAAGAAAGGAGCCGGTGACATTGATCAGGAAGGTTCCCATCGGGAAAACACCGCCGTACAGCCGCGTGACATAAGTACCGGCAACAAAGCGCAGAGCAGAGCCGATTCCTCCGCCAAGCATGACGACCAGTATGTTGTTCAGCATGATTCGAATGGGAAGATCATGATATTCTTCTCAGCTTAGCTCCCGTTGGAACAGGCGCGCCAATGGTTCGCCGGGAGCATGGGCCACCCTCGACGGGTACACTCGAATTTGAACCAGAGACGACAATCGTCTCGACGAAGAACTTTGCCACAATGACGAAACAACTGAATAAATTCAGCTCGCAAATCACGCAGCCCAAATCACAGGGCGCCTCTCAAGCCATGCTCTACGCCACCGGTCTCAGCGAAGAGGACATGGGGAAGCCGCAGATAGGAATTGCCAGCGTCTGGTTCGAGGGAAACCCATGCAATATGCATCTCCTCAGCCTTGCTGAAAAGGTTAAAGAGGGCGTGAAGGCCGCGGACATGGTGGGTATGCGGTTCAACACAGTCGGAGTCAGCGACGGAATTTCGATGGGAACCGACGGGATGAGCTTTTCTTTGCAATCTCGCGATCTTATAGCGGATTCCATTGAAACGGTTATGAGCGGGCAGTGGTACGACGCCAATGTGTCGATCCCGGGCTGCGATAAGAACATGCCGGGATGCCTCATCGCCATGGGACGGCTCAACCGTCCGGCGCTGATGATTTATGGCGGGACCATTCGCGCCGGACATCATGGCAAGGAGAAGCTGGACATTGTTTCCGCTTTTCAAAGTTACGGTCAATTTATCGGCCAGCACATTGATGAAAAGGAGCGGAAGGCGATCGTGCGGCATGCCTGTCCGGGTGCAGGCGCCTGCGGAGGCATGTACACCGCTAATACGATGGCCTCCGCCATTGAGGCGTTGGGCATGTCTCTCCCGTATAGCGCGTCCACGCCGGCCGAAGATCCACAAAAGCTTGAGGAGTGTCTCCGTGCCGGGTTCGCCATCAAAAATCTGCTGGAGCTCGACATTAAGCCCCGCGACATCATGACACGCGCGGCATTCGAAAACGCCATGGTGGTGCTTACCGCGCTTGGCGGCTCCACCAATGCTGTTCTGCATCTGATCGCCATGGCCCGCGCGGTTGGAGTGGACTTAACGATCGACGATTTCCAGCGCGTCAGTGATCGCACTCCTCTTCTCGCCGACTTCAAGCCGAGCGGCGCCTATGTCATGGAAGATCTCCACGGAGTGGGCGGAGTTCCAGCGGTCTGTAAGCTTCTGCTCGAAGGCGGACTGCTCAATGGCGATTGCCTGACCGTGACAGGCAAAACGCTGCGGGAGAACGTGCAGGACTTGCCCGGTCTGCAGGCCGGACAACCGATAGTGCGGCCGCTCAGCGATCCGTTGAAGACGTCGGGCCATCTCCAGATTTTGAAAGGGAACCTTGCTCCTGAAGGCGCGGTCGCAAAGATTACCGGGAAAGAGGGACTTCGCTTTTCAGGACCGGCAAAGGTGTTCGATTCAGAAGAGGATATGCTCCACGCGCTCGAAAAAAACGAGATCGCGAAAGGGGACGTCATCGTTATTCGCTACGAAGGGCCGAAAGGCGGCCCTGGCATGCCCGAGATGCTGACGCCGACCTCCGCCATCATGGGTGCCGGTTTAGGGAAGGATGTCGCTCTGATTACCGATGGCCGCTTTTCAGGTGGTTCCCACGGTTTTATCGTTGGACATGTGACACCCGAGGCGCAAGACGGAGGACCCATTGCCCTGATTCGGACCGGCGACCTCATCACCATCGATGCCGCGAAGAATCTGCTTGCGGTTGAACTGTCTTCCGACGAACTCGCCCGGCGGCGCGCACAGTGGCAGATGCCCCCGTTCAAGGCCACGCGCGGCACCTTGGCGAAATACATTCGCCTTGTGAAGAGCGCGGCTCTGGGCTGTGTTACCGACGAAGAATGATCTCGCTACGGAAGTCCGTTTCGCAAAATACGCCGTTTCTTCGCCTTTAGCAAAAATCCGCGAAATTTCCTGTATCGTTGTGGAAACCGGCTGTGTCACCGTGTACACGTCATTTACTTAAGAATGGAACTGATAGTCGGCGTCACTCTTCCAACAGTCCAAACTGTTGACTCCGAGCCGGAAGCGTAAGCGACCACTATGCGCCATTTCTCACGAATTTCCTAAGTAAACGGCATTGAGCGTTAGCCCGCCGTGCGGCAATCACAGCCTGAGAACTTTTCTCAATATCGAAACAACCGTCAACTAATCAGAGACTTAGGTCTCTCCGCGGCGCCTTGAACCATGTTCGTCCGTCTATCGCGGCGGCTAGCCTGAGAATCGCCGATGTGCCGACCAAGGCACGCCTTCGGCCTTTCTCGGGTATCGAACATGAAAACACGATTTTGTATTCTG
Organism: Bryobacteraceae bacterium; assembly: GCA_035316385.1. GTDB lineage: Bacteria > Acidobacteriota > Terriglobia > Bryobacterales > Bryobacteraceae > Bog-105. The sequence goes on from DATHIZ010000124.1 coordinate 25,199, forward strand.
TTATTTGCAATTTCTTCCTGGCTGGGGGCGCAGTCCGTCCATCTTACCGTTCCGGCTGTTGACTCGTCCGGCGCGACGGTAACCAGCGGCACTGCTTATTTCACCTGGCAGCCCTTTATGAGTACGGCTGGAACTTGGGTGCCAGCCTCTCAACTGACACGGCCGATCAGCGGCGGTGTCCTCGATGTTACTCTGGCCGCCTCTGACAACTACGTCTATTCCGTCTTGATCATGAGCGGTGGCAACGCCAGTACCTTTCGTTGGAAGGCCCCCGCTGCCGGCGCCTCAAGCATGGCCCAGTTGAACCAGGCGCCTTCCGCGCCCGCGCTCAACGCAACTTCCATACAGGGAAATGCGTTCAAAGCCGGGCTACCGAGCGCCAGCCAAGCCTATCTTTGGAACGCCACTACCAAACAATTCGAATTGGGCGCCGTGAGCGGCGGCACTGGTGGCGCCGGATCCTTGGCGGCGGCAAATAATCTCTCCGATTTAGCTAGCGTTTCGACGGCGCGTACAAATCTGGGACTCGGTACTGCCGCAACCCAGCTGGCTTCGGCTTTTGACGCGAGCGGAGCGGCTACAGCGGCGGTGGCGGCAATTCCGGTTTCCGCTTCCGGGCAGACCAGTCCGGCTCTTTTGAGCGTGGCCGACCGGACTTCCTTTGCCGCGAAACAAGCCGCCTTGCCATTCACTCCTGAAAACTCAGCGAATAAGGGAGCCGTGAGCGGTTATGCGCCATTAAACGCCAGCAGTGTAGTGCCATTGGCGAATATCCCCACGATTCCTTATTCCCAGACTTCAGGTGTTCAGGCAGCGCTGGGCTACACAGCCCAAAACGCAGCCACTGCGAATAGTAACAATGCCGGTATCGGCAATTGTCCGGCCGGGCAGTTTGCCGTCGGTACCGCGGCGGGCGGCACCCAGCCATGCGCCAGTGTGCCTGGAACTGGCGGCCCTCTCAAGCTACCCCTCAACACCAATTACGCGCTCTCGACGAACAACACTGTTGGAGGAGGAGCGCCCTTTACTTGGCTATTCAATCAAGAAACCTTTGCCGGGACCGTGGACACTCAGTCCGCGCAGGGCTACAACATTTGTGCGAATGGATCGCAATGCGTTGCGAGCGAACCCGCCTTCTTCTGGGGGATGGAAGACAAGTATTCGGTATCCGGCTCAAACTACGTGGAGGCTTATCTCCAATACCAACCGACCGTGCAAGGTGCGTCACGGCCTCTTTTCATTCAGATCAATCGGGACAATAATACCGTCACTGATTTTGAACTCAACACGGACACAGGTGTCGGATTTCATAGTTGGGCGGACAACTCTAAATTGTGGGCGTTAATGAATCCAACTTCGTTCAGTATGTTGGGGAGTCCGACGCAGACAACTGATACCGCGGCAGTGATTCGGGGCCAGAACGGCAGGTTTGGATCGCTGCGGCTGGACAACGGAACGACCGGGTTTCAGGTTGCCAGCGTTTCCGATAACGTGAATATCTGGGAGTTTGATCTTCCCGGCCAAAACAACTGGATCAAATACAACAACACGCAGACTGTTTTTGGCGGCAGCGACGATTTTACAGGAGCAACCAGCACGTTTGAATCACCGGCCGGCAGCAGCCGTACCGCCGTGATTATTAAACAGTCGGTAGGCAACCTGCAACCAGTGCTGGCCTTTCAAAATTCCTCCGGCGTGCAAGGTGCGGCTGTTCTTCCGAGCGGCACTATCCAAAGCATTGCCTATCAGGGATTGGGTGCTTCCCCGGCCGTTTCGTTCGGCACGGGCACCGGTAGCATGGGAGCCAGCAGCACCAACGCGGCCGGAACTATTACCAGCACAACCTCTGGCCCCATTACCTTCACGCTGACATGGGCGAGTTCCTTTGCCTATGCTCACCGGGCGGTATGTACCTTCACCGACGAGACCACTCCGGCGAATAAGATTCAGGCGATTCAAGCAACGGCTCCGACAACCACGAAGCTGACAGCCTCAGGCGCCACCACGACCGGGGACATCATTTCGTACTCGTGCATCGGGTACTAGCAAAGCGATGTTATTCGGCGTTCGCTCAAGAGAATATGACCGGCCATGGGACACCAAGTATGCAGAGTTGTTCGATCTATAGTTATCCACCAAACTTATTACGCATGAAATAAAACACATTTCATGTGGCATATGGTGCGGTAGCCTGGTCGTTTTTCTGAAATAGTCAGCCGGTGTTTCGCCGGACACAGTCATTCTATGGAGAGCCGGATACTTATCTGTTTTCTGGGTGCTGTTCTTCTGCCGGGCATCTGTCCGGCGCAAGATGTACCAGCACCCGGAGTTACGCTCAGTGCTATCCGCTCCGGTTACATACTCGGACCTGCCGATCAACTTACTATCTTTGTGGCGGACCTAGAGGACTTCAACGATCGCCCGGTGCAGGTGGACCTGCGAGGTGACGTGAACTTACCAGTCGCGGGACGTGTCCACGCGGCCGGGCTTACCACGGATCGGCTCGAAAAAGAAATCGAGAAGCGCTTGAGCACCATCCTGAACGAGCCGCGCGTCGTGGTGGAGATCCGGCAGTTCCATAGTCAACCAGTCTCGGTTTTAGGATCTGTCAACTCTCCGGGTGAACATCAGCTGGAAGGCCGCAAGACTCTATTCGCCATTCTCTCGGCCGCCGGTGGTCTTCGAGCGGATGCCGGAAACGCTGTTAAAGTGACCCGGAGTCTCAAGTGGGGAAGAATTCCCCTACCTAACGCACAGGATGATCCGACCGGTCAATATAGCGTCGCTTCCGTCAGCGCCAAGAGTATTATCAACGCTACCGATCCCGCGGAGAATATTGTCATCCGGCCCGAGGACGTCATTTCCGTCACCAAGGCTGATCTGGTCTACTGCGTTGGCTCAGTCCATAAGCCGGGCGGCTTTGCGATGGGCGAGGCCGAATCTCTCTCGGCATTGCAAGTTCTTTCGCTGGCGGAGGGTCTGGACAGAAACGCCGCTCCGCAGCAGGCAAAAATTCTTCGGGCTGTTCCTGGAAGCAGTGTCCGAACCGAAGTCGCCCTGAATCTCAAGAAGCTGATGGCTGGAAAGGGGTCTGATCTTGCGCTCAAATCCGGCGACATTCTATTCATTCCCAACAGTGCGGCTCGAAGTGCTCTCGCTCGCACGTCCGAAGCAGCCATCCAGATCGCCACTGGTGTCGCCATCTACGGTCGGCTCTAGCCATGCAAACCTATGATCCACGGCCGCCTGAGCCACTGGAGCCTGAGCCTCCGGAACCCGGAAACGTACTTGTCCGCTACTCGCCGATTGGAAGTCTGGCGACCATCCACGGGAATGACCGCAGCGGGGAGCCTGAAGGTGGCGGTCTCGCAGAATACTGGCGCAACCTCCGCCGCCACAAAGCTATTTGGCTTATCTTCGCCTTCTCGGGCGCCTTGGCGGGGTTTCTGGTCGCTGTTCCGCAAACTCCCGTCTACGAAGCTCATGCCTCGCTTGAGATCGTCGGATTGAATGATAACTTCATGAACTTCAGGGAAATCAGCCCCGTCGCGGCAACCGGCGCGACACCGGAAGCTTCCGATATCCAGACTCAAATCAAGATCCTGCAAAGCGAGTCTCTCGCTGACCGGGTCGTCTCCAAGTTGCGCTCTGACCAGCGTTTCTTGACAGAAACCCCGACGCGCCTGTCCACTTGGCGCAAAGTTCTACATCTACCTGAATCCTCGGCTGAGCAAGCCGCCGTGGAAAATCTGATCCGCATCGCCAAGAGTCTGAAAGTTCGAGCAGCCGGCCAGACGCGGGTTCTTGAGCTCACGGTTGACTCCACGAATCCACAACTCGCCGCCGGTTTTGCCAACACGCTTGCGGCTGAATTCATTGAACAAAATCTCGAGTCCCGGTGGAAGAGCACTGAAAAAACGAGCGATTGGCTCAGTCATCAGTTAGATGGAATGCGCGTGAGACTGGAGCATTCCGAAGATGCGCTGCAGGCTTATGCACGTCAATCCGGACTCATTTTCACCGATGAAAAGACAAATGTTTCGGGCGAAAAACTTCGCCAGCTGCAGACGGAACTTTCGGCTGCCACCGGCGAGCGCATCGCGAGGCAGTCGCGCGCCGAACTAGCCCAATCCAGTGCGCCCGAGGCTCTTCCGGATGTCCTGGATGATGTTGGACTGCGAGAGACCCAATTGAAAATGACCGACCTGCGCAGTCAAATCGCGGATCTCCGCGCGGTTTACACTCCCGAGTTCATAAAAATCAAACGTCTCCAGGCGGAACTGGCTATTCGTCAATTTGCGTTTGACCGCGACCGTACTGCCGTGCTCGCCCGGATCCGCAATGAATATCAGGCGGCCGCCCGGCGGGAAGGATTACTAAGTGCGGCTTATCAGGCACAGGCGAAAGAGGTGTCGGGCCAAGGCGAGCGCACTATTCAATACAACATTCTCAAACGCGAGGCCGATAGCAACCGCCAGCTTTACGACTCGATGCTACAGCAGTTAAAACAGTCTACGATCGCAGCGGCCATGCGAGCCAGCAACGTCCGCGTCGTGGATGCCGCAAAAGTACCTGACCATCCTTACAAACCGGATGTTTCGCAGAGTGCCGGTCTCGGGCTGCTCATCGGCGTGTTTTTGGGAGCGGTGTTTATCGTGATGCGCGACCGCACGGACCGGACCATCCAGCAGCCTCGAGATTCGGTCTTCTACTTAGGGTTGCCCGAGCTAGGCATTATTCCGTCGACCAAGTTTGATGGGGGCCGCTCCGCGATTGCCGAAAGCTTTCGCTCGACCCTCCTCTCTATTTTGTTTGCCACCAACGATAAGGCCCGTCCGAAGGTGTTGGTGCTTGCCAGTGCCGGATCGGGAGATGGCAAATCGATGATTGTCAGTAATCTTGCCATTGCCATGGCGGAAGTAGAACAGCGGGTTCTAGTGATTGACGCCGATATGCGGCGTCCACGCCAACACGAAATCTTTTCCATGAGCAATGAGCGTGGACTAAGCAGCATTCTGCGGGAGAAGGTTGCTCTCAACGGAGACCAGTCATTAGGAGGACTCATCCGGGAGAGCGAGATTGCCGGGTTGTTTGTGTTAACGAGCGGCCCGGAGACTTCTTCCGCGACGAGTCTGCTTTACGGCGCTCATATGCGCGCTCTTTTGAAGTATGCGCGGGGGCAATTCGACGCGATTCTAATCGATACGCCTCCAATGTTACAGATACCGGATGCCCGGGTTGTCGCCCGCATGGCCGATGCCGCGCTGATCGTTATCCGTGCCGGGAAAACCACGCGAGATGCCGCCTTGGCGGCCCGCCAGCGGTTCAATGAAGACGGCACCACCATCCTCGGTACTATATTTAACGATTGGAATCCGAAGCTGTCGCCCAATGGTTATTACGGATATCACGATAGCAGCTATCGTCATCATTCCCCGCAAGTCAAAAGCGCGGATAAATAGCCATGAGCCGCGGCATGTGGTGGTCCCTGCTGTCAACGGTTTGCACAGCGGGCGGGAGTTTATTGATAACTCCAATTCTTGTTCACACGCTCGGGGCCCTCGAGTTTGGGATTTATTCGCTGGTAATCGCCTTTGCATCTTATTTTGGATTATTCGATCTGGGCCTGACTTGGGCCGCAACCCGCTACTTTACAGAGGATCTAGCTCGGGCGGACAGTGTGGCTCTTACCGAGCGGTTCCGAACTCTACAGATATTTTTCCTCGGGATCGGCGTTGCCTGTATCATCGCCAGCATCTGGATTGGCCCACCGATGCTGCGCGCGGCCGGCGCGTCATCAGACACCCATACGCTGCTGGCGCTTGTTATGGGAACGGCTGCCTTCACGCTCGCGCTTCAGATCCAACTCTTTGGAGCGCTACTGCGCGCGGCCCAGCACTTCGCTCCTTTCGGCCGCGCCATTACTCTGGGCAGCGCATTGCTTCCGCTTGGCTCCTACGCCATGGTACGTCTCGGGCAGGGACTCTTAGGGCTACTCGCTGTGAACTTAATAGTCAATCTTGTGGTGCTGTCGGTTTGTTGGTCTTTCAGTGTTCATACCCTTCGTTCCCGGGGCCAGGCCCGGCGATTCGACATTTCCTATCTGCGGCAGATGCTGAGTTTCGGCGGATGGTCTACGCTTTCCCGCGTAGTGATGATTGTCATGCTCCAGATGGACCGCCTGGCAGTGGCTCTAATTGGCCAGGTCTCGGGGCTCACTTACTACGCAGTGCCCGCAAGCGTCGCTTCCCGTATCAACGTGCTCGCTGGTCCTGCCACGAGCATATTCTTCGCACGCGCCAGTTCTCTTTACGCAGAGAAGAGAAGCGCCGAACTCATGCGGCAGCACGCCAGAGCGTTCCGCTTCCTTTTGTGGTCTGGCGTCGCCCTGGGAATGCCGCTCATTATGGCCGGCCCGGCGTTTCTCTCTGTTTGGATAGGACCGGAAATGGCGCAGCGGGGCGGACTGATTTTGATCGTGTTCGCGGTTGGCTACTCTCTTACTTCAATCGCTTCCTTGGATGCCGTAACAATAGAGGCATCGGGCCGTGCGGGTTGGACGGCAACAAACATGCTGCTTTGGTGTGCGCCCGTGATTGTAGGAGTCGCCTCGTTCGCCGGACGTTACGGGATCGCCGCTATAGCATTCGGTATAGCGGCGTGGCAGTGCGGTGTAGCCGTCACGAACATTGTTCTGTGCCGCCGTCTGGGAATACCCACGTCCGGCAGGAGTTGGTTGGGAACACTAGTAACGGCATCGCTTGCGTTCGCTATAGGAAATATTCTGCGTCCGTATGTAACCACGGTTGGCTCCGGACTAGCAGTCATGTCCGCGGTGAGCTTGACCGCGCTGGCTGTTGGATCGGTGGCGGTGCTGTCCTCCAGCGACCGCACGGCCTTGGTAGGTTTCGTGTCGAATAGTCCCATATCAGTTCAGCAGATGGAGTCTCTCTGAATTCTTTATTTGCCTCCATACTTTCCGAGCAGACCGTGATTGCCGAGTCCGGCGAACGCTTTCCATATCACTCGGGAGTGAGCGCCGGAGTTTGCGAAGTGCTTGCACAAGAGGTCGCGGGGATGAAGCGGCCAAGAGTGCTTGAAATCGGAATGGCTTACGGCACGTCCTCGGTGCACTTGGCCGATGGAATCGAAAGAGCCGGCGGCGGCGAGTTACTCTCCATCGATCCGAATCAATACACGCAATGGCACGGAATTGGGGTTCGGCTACTCAAGCAGACGGGGCACGGAGATTTTTCGCGTTTGATTGAGGCTCCGTCGTGGCGCGCACTACCGGAGCTTGCCGGTGAAGGCGAAGCGTTCGATTTTATTTTTGTTGACGGCTGGCATAGCTTCGATCATGTCTTTGTCGACTTCTTCTTCTGTGATCAACTGTTGCGGCCCGGCGGTCTCATTGCGTTTCATGATTGCGGCATGCCTGCCACCGCAAAAGTCCTTCGATTTATAGAGACACACAAAGCCTACGTGCTGCACCGCCGTGTGCCCTATGGATTCAACGCCAGGGGGTGGGTGAAATGGTGGTTTCTGCGCCAGGCGAGCCGTCTGCATCGCATCGCGCGTTTCTTGGCCAGAGCTGAAACCGTGCTCGAGCCGGCGCCCTTTCGGGAGGAATGCCGGATCTACAAGAAAGCCTGTGAATCAGAGGTGCCGTGGGACCATCATCGCTCCTTTTAATGCTCCCGGAATCGCCTTACCCGCCGCAGTGCGGTAACGCTCTGCGGGATGCTCAACAGATTCGGCTTCTTCAACAAATGGGTTTCGCTGTCTGCTTGCTCCTGATTCAGCGGCGCGTCGATTTGCGCGGACGGGACCTTGATTTCGTCCCGTGCGGAATTGAAGTAACCTATGCGAATCATCCGCCGGCCCGGTCTGAGCGCTTCCTTCATTTATCGTGGCGCAAACTCGGATACTTGCTATGGAGCCGGAGGCACGCTTTTGCGTGGTGGACTTGCGCTGCGCATCCGGCGGAGTTCTTAGCGGCTGAGGCAGAACGGAGAAAACCCGCCGCCATACTTCTTCGATCCATATTTATCGACACGCTTGGGGTCCTTCGAGGCTCCTACTCCGGACCAATTGTCGTCGATTGTCACGACGCTGACGTGCATCTGGCCGTTGAGGCGATGCGCTCGGTTCCTTCTTGGCGTCGTTTGGGACCGCTGGCAAACTTACGCGCGATTCGCCGGGCTTGCCGATCCTATCTTCCCCTGGCGGATGAAATATGGGCTGTCTCAGAGCAAGACGCCGAACGAATACGGAGTCAAGCGAAGGTGGGCCGGGTTGTTGTCATTCCCAGTGCAATGGAAGATCCCGACGCGGGCGCTCCCGTTCCGGGAGAAGAGCCTATAGCGGCCATGATCGCGAACTATGGTTACGGCCCGAATTCCAATGGGGCGCGTTGGTTGATGGAGAAGGTATGGCCAACAGTTTTGCAAGCTATGCCGGCGGCTCGTCTAGAGTTCATTGGCGCGAACATGCATGCGGGACTTGAACAAAAGTGTCGTTCCACGCCCGGTTCAACGGTCTTCGGCCGTGTTGACAATCTAGATCCCGTCTATCGCCGGGCAGCTGTGCTCGTCGTGCCGGTCCTCGAAGGAGGAGGCACGCGATTGAAGATTGTGGAGGCTTGGCGGCAGGGCAAGGCTGTCTTGACTACAAGCAAGGGCATTGAAGGATTAGCGGCGCCGGTAGGCTGCGCTGTCATCGCCGACGACCCGTTGCTGTTCGCCCGGGAATTAGTGGCGCTTTTCCGCGACCGATTGAGGCGGCAGGCGCTCGGAAATACTGGACGTGCTTTCATGCGTGACCATTTGTCGCACGCCAAAGTGTTCGAGATCATTAAAAACCAGTCTCTACTGACAGACGTGGTACTCCAGTGAAAATACTCATCATTGGCGAGTTCTCGGAAGGAAGGCTAGGGGCATACTACGCGCGTGCGTTTTCCCAGCTAGGCGTGAGCATCGGGACTTTCGATGCCGAGAGCTGGCCTCTACCGGCGTGGCTACCTCAAAAGCGCCTGGCGAGACGAGCGGCGAGACCCTTGCGATGGGTGCAGCAACAGAAGAAATGCCTGGCGGTTGTCGCGGATGGATGGGATGCAATCATCGCGATCAAAGCCCCCTTTCTGTCGGCCGCGAGTGTTCGGGCAATCCGAAAGCTGTGTTCCAAGGCAGTCATGATCTATCCGGATTCTCCGTGGGATGGATACACACAGCGCAAACACGTGCTTCCCGTTCTTTCTCACTTCATGACTACCTTCATTTGGAGCAAAGGCCTGGTATCGGAGCTACGAGTTCGCGGCATTCGTGCGGAATATCTTCCATTTGCTCACGACCCGGTTGACTATCAGGCGCCGAGCGTCACAAGCGTCCGTCAGGAGTCCCTGGTCTTCGTCGGTCAAATGTACAAAAAACGGATCGCCTGGATTCAGGGCCTGGAAGGCTTGCCCGTTGAGGTCAGTGGCACGGGATGGGAGCAAGGTTGTTTTGGAGTCCGATCGTCCATCCGGGTAACGCGTGTCACTCGGATGGGGCGGCAGGCCTGCGACGCATACACAGCAAGTCTGGGTGCATTAAACGTTCTCGACGAAAAAAGTCTTTCCGGACATAACATGCGTACCTTTGAAATTCCTGCAACCAGAACGCTCATGATCGGGGACCGGACAGACGATATCGAATCCTGGTTTCCGGATGGCGAAGCCTCTCTGGCAGCTGCGACTTCAGGGGAGTTTCGTGAAAAATGCGAATGGGCTTTGAATCACCCTGAAGCTGCGCGGCAGATCGCGGCGCGCGCCCACACCCGGGTGCAGACGATGACGTATCGCGAAAGAGCCGAGCAAATCTTGGAGTATCTGTTCTAGATTAGGCTGCTGATCATGTTATTTGGACTCCTTCCTCGTTTTACGCTCTGTACTGGAGCAGTAATTCGTTGGCACTTAGTACGAATGTGCGTCAGGCAAAACATTCCACCGGCATCGAACTGGTCGGCCCTCGACGTGGGATGCGGCCGGGGCGAATACACTCTATGGATGTCCAGGCTCCCTCGCGCTGCCGGCGCCGTAGGGCTAGATGAAATGGAAGGTGACGCGGCAGGCGCGTTCTTTCCCACCGGACGCAAGGATGCTCCCAAAATCACATTGATCAAGGGGCTGTTTCACGCGGATGCGATTCGAGATCGTTTGCCTTTCCACCTTCTTCTCTGCGTGGACGTTTTGGAGCACATACTCGACGATGAAACATTTCTTCGAGACCTCGCCCGCTGTGGCGCTCCCCGGGCGCGCTTGATACTTCATGTTCCCGCTCGATCTCAGTGGCATCCCCTACCCAGCGCAAAGGAAGAGTTGGACCGTCAGCTCTTGCCTGGCGTGGGGCAACACGTCCGGGAAGGTTATTCTGCCGGTGAATTGCGCGCGAGACTGGCCGCGAACGGCTGGACGGTTGAAAAGACGGGAGCTACGTTTGGAAGGGCTGCCGCACTCCTCTGCGATCTCGATTACGCGCTCTCGCTAAGAGGGCCCATTTGGCGCCCGGTTCGCGCTTTCTTCATCCCACTGGCTATTGCAATCGCTTTGTATGAGTCTGTGGTTACACCCGCGTCCGGTAACGGTTGGCTTGTTGTATCTAGTCTTGATAAACCAGTGCTTCAATGAGTAAGCCCTCGCTCGGCGTTGTTTACGGCCAACCGGATCGTCTTTCTACCTCTTTCCAGACAAGATGTCTGGCGGAAGCGCTCTCTTCCCATTTCGAAGTGCAGCATCATCGCGTGCCATTGACGGAAAGACAAACATTCCAGCAACTGGCAAGACTGCGGAAGAATGCCGTTCATCTGCGGCTCCGGCCTCCCGCTGCAGACTATGTACTCTACTGCAACGATGGGTTTTTCGATCTGCGCCGGGTGCGAGGCTTCAAACTGCTTTACTGGTACGACGCCCCAACGGATTGGGCCAATTTCCCTCCGGCGCGGTGGCAGGTTGTCGATCACATTCGCTACACGAATGTAGTGACTGCGGATTTTGTCTTTGCCGTAAGCCAGGCGCAGGTCAGTCTAGCCCGCAAATTGAGGCCTGAAGGATTTGGATGCGTTACTTATCTGCCGGTGGGGGTGAACTGCGTGGAATTCTCGCCGGAAAGAGCCGACGCCGAGGCTGCGAAACGGACGTACAAGGTTCCTGAGAATAAGGTGGTCATTGGCTATTTGGGCCGGTTAGGTGTCACAGGCGAACGTTACGCCGGCCAGGCGCTGCTTGAGGCCGCGCGGAAAATAGCAGCGAAAGTAGATGCCCATTTTTTGATCGTCGGAGACGGTCCGGCTCTTAGTTTGTTCCAGCGGGATGTAGCGGCCTTGGAGCTTCAGGACCGGTTTACGTTTACCGGTTTCGTGCCCCAAAAGGTGCTATCGAGTTGCATTGCCGCGATGGATGTCTGCGTCGATACGCTGGAACCCGGCTTTCACTCCGAAGCGCGGTCAGAAACAAAACTGAAGCAGTATATGGCCATGGGCCGTGCTTGCGTGGCCACCAATATCGGAGAAAACTGCGTCGATTTGGCTGGCGGTGCGTGCGGCGTCTTATGTGAACCCGGCTCGGAATCATTGTGCGGCGCTATTGTGGACCTCTGCCGGGATGCGGAAAGGCGAAAGCAGCTTGGCCGCTCCGCCAGGAAACGCGCGGAACTCTTCTACGATTGGCAGCGGCTGGCAGGCCGCTTGTTGACAGCCATTGGACAGGGCTGAGGATGAGTATCCAACCAAGACATGGCTTACCCCGCGACCGGGATACGCTCATACTACCTGCTTCCCTGGTGATCGCCGCGTTTGCGCTGGTCGGCGGACGGGCAGCCGGTCCGCCTGACAAACTGTTTCCCGTATGGATTGCCGTAAGCACGATCGCACTGCTATTTGCTCCTTTGGCGAGCCGGTATAGTAACCGAAAATTTCCGGATCCGCTTTGGCTCATTGCAATTCTGCACTTTGTCTACTTTGTGCTTCGTGCCGTGGGCCTTCAATACTATGGCGCTTACACGCACTTTGCTCTGGAATCTGAACAAGCGTTTGGGGCGTATGGTCAGACCGTGCTCCGGTTTGTGGCGCTGGCCGGCTGCGCCATCTACTGGGGAACATTGATACCCCAACCGTGGCGTTTACTTTCCGCCAATTTGAAGCCAGTGGCGCGGCCACTTCAGTCCAGTGATGTTCAGGGTTGGCTGCTGATGGGCGTAGTGGGTTTGCTATGCCGTCTGGGACTTGACTTTGATGACGGCTTTTGGAGGTTCGGGCTCGAATCAGCCTTTGGCCTTATTTTTTTCCTGATAATGGATGCCGGTTTGGAAGCCACTGTGGCCGCATATACGTTTGCTTCAAAGCCGGATCACAAAGTCTGTGCAACGGTCTTGCTGCTTGGCATATTCGTCTCGCTTTATTTCTTCAACTTCAAAGAGCCGATCATCATAACGTTGTTGCTGTTATTGGCCGGACGGGTGATGCTGAAACGCAGGGTTCCCTGGCTGGCAGTCACGTGCGCCGCTTTGTTTACATTGCTGGTCGTGTTCCCCTTGGTTCAAGGCCGGCGCGAGGCCGGCGTTCGCCAGGAGAGCTTTAGCGTTGAGCATTTCACGGCGCATCTGACCGGCGGCGAGCCCGCGCATGGTCCTGTTGATCTCCTGGCCAAAGCAGCAGGCCAAGTGCTTGTCCGGTTCCATGGCGCCGACAGCTTTGCAATCGTCTTGAGCCGCGTTCCGGCCGAGATCCCTCATCCTGGTGTTTCGAAGACACTTTCCCGCCTTGCCGTATCGTTTATTCCACGTTTTCTCTATCCGGACAAGCCGCTTATCCACCAAGGCTTCGCGTTTAACGAGATCTTCTTCGGAAGATCAACCGAAAACGTGTCCATCGCAACTTTCCAGATCGTCGAGGCCTATTATCTCGCCGGAATTGCGGGCATGGTCCTTATCGGGATATTTATGGGATGGGTTGGCTCGTTTATCGGGTTTCTCCGTTCTCAAATCAGCAGCCCGCTGATTTTTCCTTACTTTTGTATTTTCATCAGAACGCTGATGAACACTGAGCGAGATATCGTGCTCGTTTGGACTACCGTACTGCGAGCGGTGTTGGTGTTTTGGATCCTTCACTCAGCACTTAGTCATCTCAGAATCAATTCTTCAACTCTATGTGTGGCATCGCCGGATATTGCGACCAGAACTCCGCATGGCGCGGAAGGTTAGGCCAGGCACTTGACGCCCTGCGCCATCGAGGGCCCGATGACACCGGAACGGAATTTTTCCGTTTTGGCGACGGCGAAGTGGGACTTGGTTCTACACGGCTGGCGATAGTCGATCTCTCGGCGGCAGGCCACATGCCTATGTCGACTGCCGACGGGAATTGCTGGATCGTCTTTAACGGAGAGATCTACGACGCGCCTGTTCACCGCGCGGCGCTTGAACGCAGAGGCGTCGTGTTCAAATCGCGGACAGATACCGAGGTTCTGCTGTATGGACTGGCCCTGGATGGGTCAGCGTTTCTCGATCGCATTGATGGCATGTACGCGTTTGCGTTCTGGGATCGGCGTGAACCAGCGGGTTTGCTGCTGGGACGCGATCGCTTCGGAGAGAAGCCGCTCTTCCTTGCTGAAAGATCGGGCGCTCTCTTCTTTGCCTCCGAATTACCCGCGCTCTTGCATTTAATGGGAGGCGCCTCCCAGATCGATTTCTCCGCGCTGAAGCATATCGTCGAGTGGGGTTATGCACCGGTGGAGCGGACTGTGTTTGAAGGTGTGCGTAAGCTCCGCGCCGGCTGCTGGGAGTGGCACGGCGGTCGACGGCAAAAGGGAGAGCTGAAAGAATTAGAGAGTAATGCCGGTATAAGGAACTGCCCAACTCTGAAAGCGGCGGGCGCCATGGTGCGCTCGGCTCTGGAGGAGAGCGTGCGTGCCCGGTTGGTCGCTGACGTACCTACTGGGGTATTTCTTTCGGGCGGATTGGATTCGGCCGGTATCGCGGCAATTGCGGCCGCTTGTCTGGGGAAGCAGGAGCGGCTCAATACCTACACTGTCGGTTACGCTGAATCCGCAACTTCAGAACTGCGCCCCGCTCGTGAAATCTCCGAACGCCTGGGAACACGGCATCATGAGATCACTCTGACCGGCGAAGCGCTGCAGGCGCTTCCTTACATAGCATCGGCTTTGGGAGAGCCTGTCGGCGACCCCGCGTCCTTGCCGACTTACTTCTTGTCGGTGTTTGCGAGCCAAACGTCCACTGTTCTCCTTACGGGCGAAGGCGCCGACGAGGTGTTCTTCGGCTACCCCAGATACCTGTTGCACGATATCGCCGACCGGCTGGGACGCTTAAATCGCGCGCCCTCCAACTCTCTGGACCGGGATCGGCGCTGGAAAGGCTTACCGGGAGTGAGTTCCGGTCTCTTCGCTGCTCCGTCCGCGCCCTTGGCCCGGCATGGCTCCCTGATGAACGGCGGCGGCGCGGAGTCTTCCCGGGCGGATGATTTGGCCCGCTGGCTGCCGTCGGATGTGTTGACCAGAGTGGACCGGATGACCATGGCGGCATCCATCGAATCGCGTGCTCCTTACCTGGCTCGCGACGTGGCGCGGCTTGGTCTCGGATTTTCGGCGAGACTGCAACGCCGGTTCCCCTTCGGCAAGATCGCGCTCCGCGAGGCGCTGAAACCTTATCTCCCGGTCTGGAAGCGATGGGGAGCCAAGCGGCCCTTCGCGGTGCCTCTGGTTGCCTGGCTCAGAGGGCCGCTCCGTGACCTATTCGACGATGTGTTCTTCGGAGAGCGGCTTTTAGAGCGCGGCTGGTTCCTTCGAAACCCGTTGCGCGCGGTAGGTGCTTCCGTATTGCAAGGGGACCGCTCCAGCGCGCGGCTTGCCTGGACGATCCTGACCCTGGAACTTTGGGCGCGTGCGCATATCGATGGCGAACGGCCTGAGAAGCCGGATCTAGAAACGACGCGCGCTAAGACCTTTCGCAAGAACCTGGTGCTGGCTCTTGATTTCCCACCGGTCACTGGCGGCATTCAGTCATACAACCAGGAGTTATGGGGCTGCGGAGGGTTCGGTGAACTTGCCGTTGTTGCCCCTAAAACCACAGGCGACGTTTCTTATGACCAATGCTTTCCGGGAAAGATTACACGGCTATCGGCCGGGTCCGGACGTTTAGGTCGAATCGTGTATCTGGCCGCCGTCTGCTTGCACGTGCCCCGCTATTTCTTGCAAAGGCACATCGTGCATGTAGCACACACGGCGCTGTCTCCGGCAGTTTTACCCTTCTTTCGTATGTTGCCCGGACCGCTCGTTGTCTGGACATACGCGCTCGAACTAACCAATCCCCGCTTTGCACCACTTACTCGGATGCTGTTGAATCGCGCGGACCGCGTGGTCGTCATCAGCGAATACACCCGTGGCCTGGCGGTAAGCCACGGCGCGCATCCGGAGCGCATCGTCAAAATTAGCCCTGGTGGGGACGATCTCCGGGTGAGGTTTCCTTCGGCCGACGGAGACCGGTTTAGGTCTCAACTGGAGATCGGCCGTGAAGAATCCGTCATTTTGTCTGTGGGCAGACTCTCTCCGTTTAATCGATACAAAGGGTTTGACCGGGTCATTGAAGTTGCCTCGGTGCTGGTTCAGCGTTCACGAAAGTTTCGCTGGATCGTCGCGGGAAGCGGTCCGGACCTGGACATGTATCGAGTGCGGGTGCAGTCCGCCGGACTTGATCGACACGTTCTCTTCAGCGGAAGGCTTGACGATGGATCGCTTGCGGATGCCTATGCTGGCTGCGATCTGTTTTGTCTTCTGAGCAGAGAGGAAGTCCGTGCGGGCGGCACTCTAGCGGAGGGGTATGGGATTGTTTTCGTGCAAGCTGGGAGCTTCGGAAAACCGGTCCTCGGATTAAACCGGGGGGGCGTCTCGGATGCCGTCATCCAAGGCGAGACCGGCGTTCTGCTTGCATCCGATGAAGCACAGCACATCGCGGACAACGTGGAATGGCTCATAGATCATCCGGCCGAGCGTGAGCGCTTGGGCAGAAACGGATGCCAGTATGCCTTGGGCGCTGGAAGTTGGTCGCGGTCGCGTGCGCAGTTGCACGAAATGCTCGAAACTTTGTGAATATTCTTGCCGTGGATCCGAGTGCGAGCGTCGGCGGCGCCCAACTTAGCCTTTTGGATGTCCTCTTAGGACTTCAAGCCCGCGGGCACTCGATTCTACTTGCGGCTCCGCCAAACGGCAACTTACTGGCCGCCGCCGCGGCCAGAGGCATACGAACAGAGATTTGGAACCTGCCTCATTCGCTGCGCCGTGCCGGACAGTACACCAATAGGCTGGCTCTTCTCCTGTCAGTCTTAGGAGCAATCCGAGTGCTGTGGTCGCTCGCTGGAATAGCCCGCCGCCACCATTCGCACGTTGTTTATTCGAACGGAATAAAGAGTCACATACTAACTGGCTTGCTTCGTCTTTTCCTCTGGCGCCCCTTAGTTTGGCACGTGAGAGACTTCGTCTCGCACCGCGCAATCGCGCGTTTATTGTTTCCTCTGGCGCGGATCACTCGCATTTCCGTCATCGCCAATTCCCGAGCGGTTGCCGCCGAATGGCATCGTCGTGGTGTACCAGCCATAGTCGTTCACAACGGATTCCACTTTCAACCGCAGCGGAATGCAGAGAAGAATTCGGGGCGTCTCCAACTTCTTACAGCAGGAGTCCTTTCCGCTTGGAAAGGCTTCGACATAGTACTCCGGGCTTGTAGTTTTCTGCCGGAGCATCTCGGATGGCAATTGACCATCTGTGGGGGGGAAATCTACGAAACCGATGGTCATCTGGGGGAACGGAAGCGCCTGGAGCAACTTGCCGAGGAACTGGCGATCGCAAACCAGGTCACCTTTACGGGCATGGTAGAGGACCTCGGGCCGTATTTTCAAAAGAGCGACATCTTACTTCATGGTTCCGTGAGGCCGGAGCCTTTCGGCCGGGTCGTCGCCGAGGCAATGCTAGCCGGCGTTCCGGTAATCGCGTCCCGCGGAGGAGGCATACCGGAAATCATCCGCGCCGGGATCGACGGGTTGCTATATCCGATGGGCAATGCGCAGGAGCTTTGTAACGCAATCTGTTGTCTCGCAGAGGATACCAGCCGCCGCAGCGCAATGGGAAAAACGGCCCGCGCCCGGATCTTGGCGGACTTTTCCCTAGACGGCAAGATTGACCGGATTGAGCAGATCTTAATTACTAGTTCATAAGGAACACCATGCGGAAAAGGGCGTTAATCACAGGGATCACCGGTCAAGATGGAAGTTATCTTGCGGAACACCTGCTTGACCTTGGATATGAAGTCCACGGGTTCATTCGGCGGGTCGCTCTTGAGCAACCGCGGCATCGCCTCAGCCGGCTACTTCATTTATTGGACCGGCTCACTCTGCATGAGGTCAATGTAGAAAGTTGCGCCAGCATCTTTCACATGCTAAGCCGTCACAAATTTGACGAATGCTATCACCTTGCGGCACAGAGCTTCGTGGCGGACAGCTTCAATGACGGTTTCTCGACTATCGCGACAAACTTAAATGGCACGCATCACATGCTCTCGGCTCTGCGCGAGCTACAGCCAAAGTGTAAGTTTTATTTTGCCGGATCGAGCGAAATGTT
Organism: Bryobacteraceae bacterium; assembly: GCA_035316385.1. Lineage (GTDB taxonomy): Bacteria > Acidobacteriota > Terriglobia > Bryobacterales > Bryobacteraceae > Bog-105. The sequence goes on from DATHIZ010000124.1 coordinate 42,852, forward strand.
CGGGAAAGTGCAGTCTGCTCCGCAGAACGAGACTACGCAGTTCTATCCGAGAAGTCCATACGGCATCAGCAAGGTTACCGGCCACTATCTGACGGTGAATTATCGTGAGGCTTACGGGATGTTTGGATGCACAGGTATCCTTTTCAATCACGAGAGCCCGCGGCGAGGATTTGAATTCGTGACGAGAAAGATCACTCACGCCGCCGCCCGGATAAAGCTCGGATTGCAGCAGGAACTCCGCCTCGGCAGCCTCGACTCCAGACGCGATTGGGGACATGCCGCCGATTATGTGCGGGCGATGCAGTTGATGCTGCAGCATCCGGAACCGGGCGACTATGTCATTGCGACCGGCCAGACGCATAGCGTAAAAGAGTTTTGCGAACTGGCTTTCGACGAGCTCGGACTGGATTATCGGGACTATGTAAAGGTTGATCCGGCTTTCAAACGGCCTATCGAAGGAGACATCCTAGTTGGAGATGCATCGAAGGCCAAAGTGCTTCTGGGATGGACGCCTACGCGGTCGTTTGGCCAACTGGTGAGAGAAATGGTGAAGTTTGACCTCTACGCGCTAGATCCCGATCAGGCGTACCTAGCCGCTTATTCTCAAACTGCAGTGGCCTAACGCGCAGATTCGGCGCATTCCATGCGAATCTTACAGGTAGGTAAATTCTATTACCCTGAAAGGGGCGGCATTGAAACCCATTTGCGCGCACTTGCCAGAGGGCTTCAGGGACAGGCGGAAGTCACGGTGGTTGTTGCCGGCAAACGGCTACCGGCCGCGGAGTATATTGACGGGGTCAAGATTGAACGCCTGGCCGTAGCACTAACCGCGTTCG
>DATHIZ010000125.1:0-3096 GCA_035316385.1 Bryobacteraceae bacterium
AAAACAATCGCAGTGCCTGCCATTTCGCCGGCTAGTGCCTCAACCTCCGGCGCTATCGCCAGGCAGGGGCCGCACCACGGCGCCCAGAAGTCAACGAGAACCGGAACTTTGGCATCGCGGGTAATTTCGGCGAAGGCCGCGGGATCAGCGTTAATCGGCGCATCTGCAGGACGCAAAGGCGATTTGCAGTTGCCGCAGCGCCCGGTATCGGCAAGGTGTTTCGCCGGAATCCGGTTTAGCGTGCCACATTCGCTGCATTTCCGCGTCACTGAAAAGCCCATTCATGCCCTCTTCGTCTATTATCTGCGATTAGCGTCTACCCGCATCTTCGATGCCCGCCCCTCGCCTCCTTTCGCCGAATCGATCGTTGCAGGTTTTCTCCTATGAGAGAAAGAATTCTCGCGAGCACTGTCTCTTAGAGTGGAATGCCTTGCTATTGTCGATCGCCTGATTGTGGCGTGTCTGGTACCCCTGGGGATCTGGATTCTGGTGAGCGGCCTGGACGATCTGGTCCTGGATGTAGTGTGTTTCTATCACTGGCTGACCGGTAAGCGGACAGCCCGGCTTCCACCGGAAGAGGAACTGCGGCAGAAACCGGAAACAACTATCGCGATCTTTGTTCCGCTTTGGCACGAGCATCGTGTAATCGGCAAGATGATCGAGCACAATACCGCGGCCATCCGGTACCGGAATCACCACTTTTTCATCGGTGCCTATCCAAACGACCAGGACACGATTGCCGTGGTGGCCGATCTGGAAAAGCGTCATCCCAACGTCCATCTGGCGATGGTTCCGCACGACGGGCCCACTTCAAAAGCTGACTGCCTGAATGCGATCTACGATCATTTGTTGCACTTCGAACGGCAGACCGGAATTCATTTCACGGTAGTGATGACGCACGATGCCGAAGATCTGATTCATCCGGATTCGCTACGCTGGGTGAACTATTACTCCGATACCCACGATATGGTGCAGACGCCTGTTCTGCCTCTCGCCACGCCTTTCCGGAAGCTGACACACGGCGTGTATTGCGATGAGTTCGCTGAAAATCATACCCGGGATATGCGTGCCCGGCAGTTCACCGGTAGCTTCATTCCATCGTGCGGAGTGGGAACCAGTTTCTCCAGGACGTCACTCGAGCAGCTCGCCGTCAACAAGGGCAACCGGATCTTTGAGCCGGCCTGCCTGACCGAAGATTATGAGAACGGTTTGAGTCTTTATCTGCTTGGCGCCAAGCAGATCTTTGTGCCGCTCAGTTTCCGGAACGGATCGTTTGTGGCGACGCGGGAATTCTTTCCACAGACGTTCCGGAGCGCAGTCAAGCAAAGGACACGCTGGGTAATGGGCATCTCTCTGCAGGGTTGGGAAAGGCACGGGTGGCAGGGCGGGCTGGTAGATAAGTACTGGCTATGGCGGGACCGTAAGGGCCTGCTGGGAAACTCACTCAGCCTGTTCACCAATTTCATTTCCATCTACGGGTTTGGCACGTGGTTGGCAGCCAGGGCGACTGGTATGGATTGGGGCCTTGGCCAGCCGCATCTTCCATCGCATTTTGCCTGGTTGTTTGCATCGACGATGAGCCTGGGAGTAGCTAGGATATTAGTGCGGATTTTCTGCACCGGACGAGTATACGGATGGCTGTTTGCGCTGGGAGTCCCGATACGTAGTTCCTATGCCGACTGCATCAACTCCGCGGCGACGGTATGCGCCGTCTATCGCTACACCAAAGGCCGCCTGAAGAAAAGGCCCCACGCGTGGCTAAAAACCGACCACGCCTATCCTACCCAGGCCGCGCTCAGCGGCCAGAAGCGGACGCTCGAAGAAGTGCTGCTTAGTTCCGGGTTGCTGACCGAGGAACGCTTGCGAGCGGCAATCGCCACCAAACCTGAACGAACACGTCTGGGTTGGCACCTGGTGAAGTTGGGATTTTTGACGGAGGCGCAGCTGTATGAGGCAATCAGTCAACAACAGAGCTTGCAGACCGGCCGGGTTTCTCCGCAACAAGTAAGGCCGAACGTCGCTCGCGCCCTCCCCTGGGATGTGATTCGCGACTGGCGCGTGATGCCGTTCAAGGTGGAGATGGGAAGCCTGTTTGTAGCCGGACCGGAACCGCCTACCGAAGAGATGCAGCGGGATTTGAAGAAGTACACCTCCCTAGAAGTGCGTTTCCAGTTGATCACGCCTGCAAACTTTGCGGAGCTTACTTCTAGTTTGCTGTAGGCGCGAAGAATTCCAAAGGCGCGATAGACCGGATGCGCTTTTTCTCAACAATCGCAGTGATATTTTGACGGCGGCGTTCGGTGACCCCTGCGCCCTCCTTCCTGCGGAGTTCCATATACCAGTCCAATTCCACGTTCGCCGAGTCCGAGCGGATCAGCTCAACGGACGAGGTGATGTCGAATAGCTCCATCAGGTCGGTTACGTTGTCGCGCAGTTTGGCGAGGTTTGGCATCTGGCGGTCGAATGGCTTCATGAAGCCTTCCACGTCGCCGGTGCTCAAGGCGGATGCCAGAGGTTCGAAGATTTCGAGGACCCCGGAATCGTCTTCGGCACCTGCCGCTCCGGCCGCCAGGCAGCTAAGTAAAAGACATCGGCGGGTCATTGCTTCGATTGTGACACGCTGAGCCTGCTTGCGCTTTCACTACACTGCAATATGGCAGCGGTACAATCAAACCCATGGATTTTACCCGCCGCCTGTTCCTAATCCGCAGCGCTGCGCTCGCGTCGACCCTCTATGCCGCGCCCAGCTTTAAGAAGTATCCATTCTCGCTGGGAGTCATGTCGGGCGACCTCTCGCCCGACGGTTTCGTACTATGGACGCGCCTGGCGCCGGACCCTTTGAACGGCGGCGGAATGGACAACACGGCGATTGAAGTGGATTGGCTGATTGCCGAAGACGAAGGCATGAAGCGCATCGTGAAAAAAGGCAAGACAACAGCCGCCCCGGCGCTGGCGCATTCGGTCCACGTTGCTGTAAGCGGACTGCAATCCCAACGCCCCTTCTGGTATCAGTTCAAGGCGGGCAAAGAGGTCAGCCCTATTGGCCGCGCAGTGACTGCGCCCAGACGCGGAGCCACCCAGTCGCAACTGAAATTT
>DATHIZ010000126.1:0-8940 GCA_035316385.1 Bryobacteraceae bacterium
TCTCTCGGCCGGCGATTACGAGCAAGCCAGAAGGTCCATCTCCATTCTGGAGAAGTTCCTTTTGGATGCGCGGAATACCTACGGCGTGGTCCGCGACAATCCGGAGAATATGACGCCAAAATTGCAGCAGCAGATGCGCGACTTAGCCTCGCGGACGGAGGCTATCAACGTTTCGCTGCAAGAGCGCAAAGATCACTTCTCAAAAGAGCTCCGCGACCATTTAGGCGCTGTCCGGGCTCGCTCCGCGCAGCAGCGCTGGCTGGCTCTTCTGGTATTCGCGATAACCCTCATTATTGCCGCGGCGATAGTGAATCTGACTATCCGCCGGGCCATCACCGGACCCATTCTTGAGGCCAATGCCGCCCTGACTGCCTCTAGGGATAAAGCCGAGGAAGCCAGCCGCGCCAAGAGCGAGTTCCTCGCCAACATGAGCCACGAGATAAGGACTCCCATGAACGGCGTCATCGGTATGGCCGAACTCGCGCTCGGCACCGAACTGACCCACGAGCAGCGCGATTATCTGCAGATAGTGCAATCATCGGCCGAAGCGCTGATGGTAATTATCAATGAGATTCTGGATTTCTCCAAAATCGAAGCCGGCAAACTCGATCTGGAGTCCGTTGAATTCGATCTAAGGGATCGTCTCGCGGACACCTTCAGGGTTCTGAGCGTCCGAGCCGATCAAAAAGGATTGGAACTCGCCTGCGACATAGATTCCGGCTTTCACGATGTACTGATCGGTGACCCGGCCCGCCTGGGCCAAGTGATTCTGAACCTGGTGGGGAATGCCATCAAGTTTACCGATCAGGGTGAAGTGGTGGTCCGAATTGCCGAGGAATCTCGAAGCGCCGATCATGTCGTGCTCCATTTCACGGTGCGCGACACTGGTGTCGGAGTCTCTCCCGAAAAGCAGTCGGCGATCTTTGAGGCCTTCACTCAGGCGGATGGCTCCACCACGCGCAAGTACGGCGGCACGGGCCTGGGCCTTTCTATCTCCCGGCAGTTGGTGGAAATGATGGGCGGCCGGATCTGGGTGCAGAGCCGGCTTGGCGAAGGCAGCACCTTCCATTTCACGGCGAACTTCGGCCTCAGCAGCAAGGAATGCCTGGTCAAGTTCGCGCCATTGGCGGAACTGCACAATGTCCGGGTTCTGGTCGTTGACGATAACCTGACGAACCGCACCATCCTGGAACACACATGCGGGCGATGGGGGATGCGAACGGCGGCGGCCGAAAGCGCGCAGGTCGCGCTCTTCACATTGGAGGAAGCCCGCGAATTGAATGACCCCTTCAAGCTGATTTTGCTGGATGTCTGTATGCCGGAGGTTGACGGCTTCGGGCTCTGTGAGCGCATTCGGGAACATGCCGACCTGCTCGATGTCACGGTGATGATGCTAAGTTCGTCCGGGCAAGCGGTGGATGTGGGCCGGTGCCGGGATCTGGGGATAAAGTCCTATCTCGTTAAGCCCGTCGGTCAAAAAACGTTGCACAGCGCAATCATGGCTGTTCTTACCGCCCCTGCACAGAATATTCGGGTGCAGGAGGTTGTAGCCGTTCCTTCACAGCCCGATGGCCCCACCGACTTGCATATCTTGCTTGCCGAAGACAACGCGGTAAACGAGAAAGTGGCGGTGAACATCCTTCGCAAGTGTGGACACTCGATCGTAATAGCCAGAACCGGAGTCGAAGTTCTCGCTCTCTTTGAGAAGGAGCGCTTCGATTTGATTCTGATGGACGTTCAGATGCCGGAAATGGGAGGGTTTGAGGCCACCGCCCTCATCCGCCAGCGCGAGGCCGCATCCGGAGAACACATTCCTATTGTGGCGATGACGGCGAACGCCATGAAGGGGACCGCGACAGATGCATGGCCGCCGGGATGGACGGCTACATTCCAAAGCCGATTAGCACCAAGGCGCTCCAGGATGCAATTGCAGCGGTTGCCCCCGCGGTATGCTAAACCTTCTTGAAGGAGAAGCTTTTGTCCACATCCATATCCGAGATCGCGAACGGTTTGGTCGATCTCTGCCGGAAAGGTAAGAACATCGAGGCTATTACGAAATACTACTCCGACGACATCGTAAGCGTCGAATCGGTTGGCGGGCCCGCCATGCCTGCCGAAATGCACGGCATTGAGGCTGTCCACGAAAAGAATAAGTGGTGGATCGCTAGCAATGAAGTCCACTCGGCTCAAGTGAATGGGCCATTCATAGGGACCGACCAGTTCGCCGTTGAATTCGACTACGATTTCACGCAGAAGTCGTCCGGTCAGCGCGTTCACATGAAAGAAATGGGCCTTTATACCGTGGCCGGCGGCAAAATCGTCCGCGAGCATTTCTACTACAACCCCGGCGCCTGAGTCCATACTTCCGCGCCTTCGCGCAGCGCTGCCTTCGCACGAACTGCATGATCGTGCTATGCTGCCCCTGGCGGCGGCTCTTCGCACATACCAGCGCTATGCACATTCCGGATGGTTACCTGAGTCCATCTACTTGCGCAAGCTTGTACGGTGCAGCCTTGCCCTTCTGGCTGGTGGCCCTGAACCGGGTAAAGAAAACGCTGCACACGCGGATGATCCCGCTGCTGTCCGTTTTCTCCGCGTTCTCGTTCGTCATTATGATGTTCAATCTGCCCCTGCCCGGCGGCACTACCGGCCATGCCGTGGGCATGGGCGTTGCCGGTATCGTGCTCGGTCCGTGGGCCGCCATCCTGGCCATTTCCACCGCCCTCCTGATTCAGGCCTTTTTCTTTGGAGACGGCGGCATCACCGCCATCGGCGCGAACTGCTTCAACATGGCAATCGTCGGCTCGCTGGTGGCGTACGCGGTCTACCGGGTCGTGTCCCGCCGCGCTCCCATCCAGTCCACGCGCCGCATCGTCGCTGCGGGAATCGCCGGATACGCCGGCATCAACGTCGCCGCTTTACTCGCGGCAGTCGAATTTGGCATCCAGCCGGTCTTTTTTCACGACGCTTCGGGCGCCCCGCTCTATGCTCCCTATTCCTTGAGCGTGTCCATCCCTGCCATGATGCTCGGACACCTGACCTTCGCCGGACTCGCCGAACTCGTCATCACTTCGGGCATCGTTGCTTGGCTCCAAAAGGTCGATCCGGCCCTGCTCTGCCTCACCGCCCCCGGTGTTCCGAATGTGGACAGCGCCGCAACGCCCTGGTCCACCGCGCGTAAATTATGGCTGGCGCTGGCGGTTCTCCTCGTCCTGACCCCCCTCGGCATCCTCGCGGTTGGCAGCGCCTGGGGAGAATGGACCGCTTCCGATTTCTCCGACCCGCAAGCACGCGCTCAAATCGCCGCCGCCTCTCGAAACCAGGCCGCGCCCGCTCAAGCCCCGCGCGGTCTGGAACGCTTATCCTCTCTTTGGAACGCTCCCCTTTCCCGTTACGCGCCGTCCTTCATCGGCAACACTTCGTTCGGTTATATCGTCTCGGCCCTTCTCGGTGTGGCGCTCATCGTTTTTTTGATTGCGCTTTTCGCGCGTCTCGTCGGCCCGCCCAGTCATCGCCGCCAAAACTTCATTGAAAAAACTCTTCGTCATCTCATAGAAGTAATGCAGGGCGCGCTCTTTGCCGAGGAAATGGCCCAAGCCGGTGGATTCCTCCAAAAGCTGGACGCCCGCGTCAAACTGGTCGGCATCGGAGCGCTCATCCTGGCCGCCATCTCGGTTCGCCGCCTCTCGGTCCTGTGCGCCTTGCTGCTTACCGCCGTTCTGCTCGCCCTCGCCTCGCGCATCCCCGTCCGTGTTCTCGCCACACGCATTTGGCTCGCGGTTCTCCTCTTTACCGGCGTCATCGCACTGCCCGCCATCTTTCTAACTCCCGGCACAACCCTCTATCGCTTGCCTCTGCTCGACTGGGCTATCTCGTATCAAGGCTTGCGCGGGGCCGCCTTTCTGGTCCTTCGCGCCGAAACCGCCGCCACGCTTTCCGTGCTCTTGATCCTTTGCACTCTTTGGACTCACCTGCTCCGGGCGCTGCGCTTCTTTCGCCTGCCTGTAATCCTGGTGGTAATAGTCGGCATGACGTATCGTTACATCTTCCTGTTGCTCCAAACCGCCCTGGACATGTTCGAAGCGCGTGAGGCCCGCCTGGTCGGAACCCTGCAGCCCTCCGACCGGCGCCGCCTGGCAGCCGCAAGCGCGGGCGTGCTGCTCGGCCGGAGTCTTCAGTTGAGTGGCGACGTGCACATGGCCATGCAGGCGCGCGGCTTCCGCGGTGAAGTCCACCTACTCGACGAACCGCAAATGCGCGCGCAGGACTGGCTCCCGCTGACCGCCTTTGCCGCAATCGCCTGTGCGGCAATCTGGTGGGGCCGTTAAGATGGCCGAATCTGCTTTTGCTGTCCGTGGCGTGTCCTACCGCTACAACCAGACGCTTGCTCTCGATTCCCTGTCCATGGAGGTCGCCCGCGGCGAACGCGTAGCGCTCCTCGGCGCCAACGGTTCCGGCAAATCCACCTTGCTTCGTCTGCTCGCCGCGCTGGCTTTCCCCGACCGCGGCGGCATCTCCTTCTTCGGCGAAAGCTTGACTGAACAGCGCTTGCAGGATGAGACATTCTTCTTCGATTTCCGCCGGCGCGTGGGCCTGGTCTTTCAGAATCCCGACATCCAGCTCTTCAACCCGAGCGTCTTCGACGAAATCGCCTTCGGACCCTTGCAGCTTCACTGGCCCAAAGAGCAGATTCGGGAGCGCGTCGAGCACACACTTGCCTCCATGGGCATCGCGCATTTGAGAGACCGCGCGCCGCACCGCCTGTCCGGTGGCGAGAAGAAGCGCGTCGCCATCGCTTCCGTCCTGGTGCTCGATCCCGAAGTGCTGTTGCTAGACGAGCCCACCGCTGCCCTCGATCCCGGCAGCCAGTCGCGGATTTTAGATCTGCTCGTCTCCTGGGGCAATGGATTGAAAACCGTCATCACCGCAACCCACGACCTGGACACCCTGGAAAGTATCGCTGACCGTTGTTACGTCTTCGAAGCCGGCCGCATCGCGGGGGAGGGCACGCCCCTCGAAGTCCTGCACGACGTCGCCTTGCTGGAGCGAACCAGCCTGGTGCGGCCGCACCAGCACGTGCATGACGCGGAAACGGTCCATCCGCACCCGCATCTGCACCGCCATCCCTAGCGGCTGACTTTGGACATTCCAGTGTTGCTGTTGCTGACAGGTGGGGCAGACAGTCTTGCTGTCTGCCTTCGACTAATGCGTGTGCCCTGAGCTGGCTACCGCCACAATCAAGCGGCCATGCTTCACGCCCTTGGTGCTGATCAGCGCATCCGCCGTCTTCCGCACGTCCTTGGCCTTGCCTCGCAGCACAATCACCTCCAGGCAATTGTCATGATCCAGGTGAACATGCAACGTGGAAACCACCGATTCATAGTGGTCGTGTTGCAGTTCCGTCAGCTTCTCGTTTAGCAAACGAACATGGTGGTCATACACAATGGTCACCGTTCCCACCACGATGGCATTCGGTTTTTCGGACGATTCCTTGACCAGTTCGGCCCTGGCCAAGTCCCGGAACGCCTCCGACCGGTTCGTATAACCACGCTTCTCCATCAGTTCATCGAACTGTTCCAGCAACTTTCCTTCAATAGCCACGCCAAAGCGCCGCAGGTCAGACATATAAGTCTTAACAATATCCTGGGAGTAGATGGCTTTGCTCGAAGCGCGCGGTGTCTCCAAGATTTACCAGTCCCAAGGGACGCCCGTCACCGCGCTGGAGAACGTGTCGCTGCGGGTCGAAGCCGGCGGTTTTATCGCCCTCGTCGGGCGCAGCGGCTGCGGGAAATCGACCCTGCTGAACCTATGCGGCGCAATGGATTTCCCCACCTCGGGCGAAATCGTCATTGACGGGCAAGTCACCAGCCGGCTCGACGACGCGGAGATCACTCGCCTCCGCCGCCAAAAGGTCGGTTTCATCTTTCAATCATTTCAATTGTTGAACACGCTCACCGCTGCCGAGAACATCGAGCTGCCGCTACTACTCGCCCGCCGGCCCAACGCGCGCAAGGCCGCCGAAGAGCGTCTCCGCTGGGTCGAAATGCAAGCCTATGCCGATCGGCTGCCGCATCAACTCTCCGGCGGCCAGCAGCAGCGCGTTGCCATCGCCCGCGCTCTGGTCCACAACCCCAGCGTGCTGCTTGCCGATGAACCAACAGGCAATCTCGACACGGCCACCGGGGATATCGTGCTGCAGCTTCTAGGCCGCACTGCCCGCGAGTTCGGAGTTGCCGTCGTGATGGCCACCCACAGTGCGGAAAGCACTCTGCTGGTGGACCGTACTCTGCTGATGCGCGACGGTCACATGCAATGAGCGCTATTTGGCGTCTGTTCACCCGTCTCATTCTGCGCCCGCTCGCAAACGAACCAATCCGCGCCGCGCTGACTGTCTTTGCCGTAGCGTTGGGCGTAGGCGTCGTCATCGCCATTGATGTAGCCGGTCAAGCCGCCGCCGGCAGTTTCCACTCCTCGCTCGAATCGCTCACCGGCAAAAGCGACTTGCTCATCACCTCAACCGGCGGTATTGACGAAACGCTCTTGGGCAAGCTCGCCCGGCTTCCCTACTTGTTCGAGCTGACGCCCCGCATCGAAGATTTTGCCTCCATCAACGGCAAAGGCGAAGCCCTGCCCTTCATCGGCATGAATCTGATCGGCGCGCACGCCGTCGGCGATCCCATTGATCTCGTTTCTACTCCGAACCCAATCTGGGTTAGCCGGCGCCTGGGTTTCAATACCGGAGATCACGTTCGCCTGCTGATCAACGATGCGCTGCGGGAGTTCACCGTGGCCGGCACAATCAAGTCCGGTCAGGACGTCATCGTGGCCGACATCGGACTCGCGCAAACCGTGACCGGCAAACTCGGCAAGCTCGATTCGATCGACGTGCGCAACCCTCCAGACGGAATGCTCGAGCACTGGCAACATCTTTTGCGGCAGCAGCTTCCGGCGTCCGTAACTGTCGAGCCGCAAGGCGCGCGCACGGATGAGAACCGCAAAATGCTCTCCGCCTTCCGCTGGAATCTGCGCGTCCTCAGCTATATCGCGCTGGTCGTCGGGGCCTTCCTCATCTACAACACCATCTCCATCTCCGTGGTGCGCCGCCGCAATGAAATCGGCGTGCTGCGTGCGCTGGGAGCCTCGCGTTCGTTTGTTCTGAACATCTTTCTGGCTGAGGCAGGCTTCTTTGCCGTCACCGGCAGCGCTCTGGGGCTTGTTCTGGGCCGCTTCATGGCCATCGGCGCAGTCGACCTGATCGGCAATACAGTCGATTCGCTGTACGTCAGTAGCCGCCCCGGTCCCGTTCAACTCACGCCTCAAACGGCTGCGCTGGGTGTGGGCCTGGGCCTCGCTGTCTCACTTCTCGCCGCGCTTGCGCCCGCCATGGAAGCATCGCTGGTCCCTCCCGTCGAAGCCATGGCGCGCGGCCGTGGAGAATATGTCGCAGCCCAACGTTCCCGCCGCACCATCTGGTGGGCGGTAGGTGCTCTAGTGCTGGCAGCCGTACTGTCCACGCTGCCTGCCGTTCACCGCCAGCCGCTCTTTGCTTACCTCGCCGTCGTGCTGTTGCTGGCCGGAACTGCAATCGCCATTCCAAACATCGTCGAAGCCTTCGCCGCCCTCTCCCATCGCTTTATTGAGCGCTTCCTCCCCGTGGAAGCGCTGCTTGCCATGCGGTCCTTGCGCGCGTCTCTTGGCCGGACCGCCGTCCTGACCGCCGCGCTCACTACCGCCGTCGCCATGACTGCAAGCGTCGGCATCATGGTGGGTAGCTTCCGCGAGACGGTCGCCCTCTGGATGGATAACCAGCTTCAAGCCGACTTCTACCTGAAGCCCGCCGGTTCCGCCGCCGCGGACCGCCACCCCACCATGAGCGCCGATATCGCTGACCGCATCGCACACCTGCCCGGCGTCGCCAGCGTCGACCGGTTCCGCGCCTATCCTATCTCTTACGAAGGTTTGCCCGCCACGTTGGCGGGCGGCGAAAGCAGGACCGGCATCCGTTTTCTACCCGGAGCAAATCGCGCCGCAATCTTAGCCAAGTTCCCTACCGGCGATTACGCCGTCGTCAGCGAACCCTTCGCCAACAAACACAACGTCCGGGTCGGCGGCACACTCTCGTTACCTCTTGCCGGAGCCAACCGCCGCTTTAAAGTTCTGGGCATTTATTATGACTATTCCACCGAACGCGGCTTCATCATCCTGCATCGCAACACGCTGCTCAGATACCTGCCCGATCCTGCGGCTTCTAACCTGGCCGTCTATGTGAAAGCGGAAGCGGACCCCAACAGAGTGCGCCAAAACATCGATTCCGTCATCGCCGGCCGCGCCGTCACCGTGTCGGCAAATAGTGTTCTGCGGCGCGGAGCCATCCAAATCTTCGACCGCACATTCCGCATCACCTACGCGCTGGAAGTGGTCGCTATCGCCGTCGCGGTAATGGGAATTGCCGGAGCGCTGCTGGCCATGGTCATAGATCGCCGCCGCGAGTTTGCCCTGCTCCGCTTCCTCGGAGCCGCGCAGCCGCAAGTGCGCCGTATCATCCTGTGCGAAGCCGGCCTGCTCGGGTTGCTTTCGAACGGCATCGGCATCGTTCTCGGAACCCTGCTTTCCTTGATCCTGATTTTCGTCATTAACAAGCAATCCTTCGGCTGGACGATTCAATTCCACTGGCCCATTGCCGTGCTGCTAACCGCCCTCACGGGTATCTACATCGCCACCGTACTCGCCGCTCTTTATCCGGGACAGGTGGCTATTCGCATGAACCCCATTGAGGTGATCCATGAAGAGTAAGTTTGCGCTGTTGCTAGCGGCCGCCATTCTTTCCGCGCAAACCTGGCAAACCGCCCAGCCTGGCTACCAATACGCTTTTCCGCGCGATCACTTCGCTCATCCTGATTTCCAAACCGAATGGTGGTATTACACCGGCAACCTGCGAGC
>DATHIZ010000127.1:0-3418 GCA_035316385.1 Bryobacteraceae bacterium
CGAGTTCCTGCGCAACGAAAAGCTCGACGCCCGAAACTTCTTCGCCGGCGCCATCAAACCCAGCTATAAACAAAATCAATTTGGCGGAAGTGTGGGCGGCCCCATCCGCAAAGATCGCACTTTCTTTTTCGGTGACTATGAGCGCTTTCGTCAAAGGCAAGGGCAGACGTTTGCCAGCACGGTGCCGACTCTGGCCATGCGTCAGGGCAACTTTTCCGGCGTGAATGCGGTCTTCGACCCGTTCAGTGCGGTGCCGGGCAGCTCCGTTCGCACTCGTTTTGCCGGCGATCAGATCCCGGTCAGCCGCCAGGATCCTGTCGGGCTTCAACTGCTCAACCTCTATCCTTTGCCCCAAACTACCGGCTTGGTGAACAATTTCACATTGAATCCGACGCGCTCACAAAACAACGACACGTTTGATGTGCGGGTAGACCACAGGCTCTCCGAGAAGGACACGCTTTTCGCCCGTTACTCTTTCAACAACACGGATACCTTCCTTCCCGGCGCCTTTCCCACCACGGCTTCTGGCATCGATCCTGTCGGCGATACCGGCCGCTCGGGTACCGCTAAACAGCGTGCGCATGGAGCCCAGATCAACAACGTTCATATCTTCGGCCCCCACCTGGTGATGGAGGCAAAGGCGGGTTTCACGCGCTACAGCGTCCAGTCCCTCCCTTTGAATTACGGCAAGAATGTAGACGATCAGCTGGGCATCAAGGGTGCCAATTTCGATGCCGATAGCTCGGGACTCTCTATTATTAATGTGGCTGGTTTCCGCCCTTTGGGCGACGCCAGTTATATTCCGCTCCTCACGGTCAATAACACCTTCCAGGAGCTTGTCAATTTCACTTATCTCCAGGGCTCTCATAGCATCAAAGTGGGAGCCGATCTGCGCCGGCGGCAGGTCAGTGCGTTCCAAAGCCCGTTTTCAAAAGGCCAGTTCTCCTTCGACGCTAATCTCACCAATGACCCGTCCGGCCTCATAGCCGGCAGTGGCAACTCCGCCGCTTCTCTTCTGCTGGGTTATCCGGCCGCTACCACTCGCAGCAAATATCTGGTGTATCCGGGTCTGCGGCTGTGGGAAACGGCTGCCTATATCCAGGACGATTGGCGGGCCACCAGGTGGTTGACCCTGAACATGGGTGTGCGGTATGACTACTTCGGTCCCGTGACGGAAGTGGCCAACCGGCTCTCTAACATTGATCTGGCAACCGGAAAAATCATTATTGCCGGACAAAATGGTGTTTCTCCCAGCGCCGGAGTGCAGGCGGACAAAGTGAATTTCGCTCCGCGATTTGGATTTGCGGCTACGCTTGCCAAAGGAACCGTGTTGCGCGGCGGCTACGGCATCAGCTTTGTGCCGAACATGATTGCGAGTTCAATGGCGCTCCGCAATCCTCCGTTTGTCAGCCTCTATACCGTTACCGCTACACCGTTGACTCCGCTCAACCGCATCTCGGACGGGCTTCCGTTGCCCGTTCCAACCAGTGCTGCCAATCCGGCTGGTGATCTAAACGGAGTGGCGCCCGTCGGGTCGACGCCATACGTTCATCAGTACAATCTAACGTTGCAGAGAGAACTGCCCTGGGGCTTGGTGGCAACCGTAAGTTACGCGGCGGCCCTTGGGCACAAGCAGTACATCTTTAACGGGGCAATCAATCTCAACCAGCCCGCCCCGGCTCCGGGTGCGATCCAACCCAGGCGGCCTTATTACTCCGTCCTTCCAAATGTATCTGCGATCAACATTGCTGCCCCCTGGTACAACACCAACTACCAATCGCTGCAGTCCACGCTCGAGCACCGTTATAAAAGTGGGCTTAGCATTCTGGCGACATACACCTATGCGCACAGCATAGATGATCAGGTGCAGATGGTGAACGACCGGAAAGTGGAGCGCGGGAACTCGTTTCTGGATGTAAGGTCCCGGTTCACTCTTCTGGCGAACTACCGGCTGCCGTTTGCACGCAAGGCCCAGGGCTTTGGCGGCCTCCTCGCAAGGAACTGGACGGTGAACGCCGTCACCGTTCTGACCACAGGCATACCGTTCAACATTACGAATGCAGCGCCCAGGGCCAACACCGGCGGCAACGACCGTCCCAACCTGATTGGCGATCCCAACCTGCCGGATTCGCAACAAAGTGTCTACCAGTGGTTCAACACTGGGGCGTTCGCCGCGCAGCCGCTTTATACATTCGGCAATCTGGCGCGCAACGCGCTGCATTCGCCAGGGCGCAAATCACTCGATCTGTCCATCTACCGTGAATTCATACCGACGGAGCGCTTTCGCGTGCAATTTCGAGCCGAGTCATTTAACCTGACAAACACTCCTGCATTCTCCGCTCCTGGCGCGACCCTTGGTTCAGCGACATTCGGCGTCATAAGCAGCGCGGGGCTGCCCAGAAATCTTCAATTCGGCCTCAAGCTGCTCTTCTGAAGAAGTGGAACGCTGTCCTGAAACCTCTACGTGATGACCGCTCGGAGCCGTGAGCGCCACAGCGACCGCCGACGTAATAACGAAATGATATGGTCACAGTCATGCAATTACGGCGGCGGCTCGCAAAGTTAGTCTGGCCTGGGTTGGTCTTGACCCTGCAAGTTGCGGGTCTTGCGCAAGCCCAGAAACCGCTTGTAAACTACGGCCGCGACGTGCGGCCAATTCTCTCCGAAAACTGTTTTCAATGTCATGGTCAAGACGACAGCAAGCGCATGGCGGGACTGCGTCTGGACTCTTTCGAAGGCGCCACCGCGGACCGGAATGGCCACGCAGCGCTCGTTCCAGGCAAGCCGGAAGCAAGCCTCCTCTATCAGCGCATCACGGCTGAGTCGAAGTCCAGGCGCATGCCGCCGATGTTCGCAAACAAGACCCTTGCGCCTGAGCAGATCGCGATCCTCAAACGCTGGATCGAAGAGGGCGGCAATTACACGAAGCACTGGGCATTTGTGCCGCCAGTCCGGCCTGCTGTTCCCGAATCAGGAGACCCGTGGGTTCGCCGGCCGGTGGACGGATTTGTCCTCCAGCGTCTCCGCGCGGAAGGCCTTCGGCCCAGCTCAGAAGCAACGCCAGGCGCTTGGCTGCGGCGCGTTTCGCTCGACCTTACCGGTCTGCCCCCTTCGCCCATTGAGTTGGATGCTTTTTCAAAGCAGGTAAAGACGCGGGGTGAAGTTGCTTACAGCGCCGCAGTGGACCGCCTACTTGCTTCCAGCGCCTACGGTGAGCGCATGGCGATGGACTGGCTGGACGTGGCGCGCTACGCTGATACGCACGGCTTCAACAATGATGCCGGGCGTTCTATGTGGCGCTGGCGCGATTGGGTGATCCAAAGCTTCAACGCCGATATGCCGTATGACCGCTTCATCACCGAGCAATTAGCCGGCGACCTGCTTCCAAACCCGACGCTCGAGCAGCGAATTGCAACAG
>DATHIZ010000128.1:0-18313 GCA_035316385.1 Bryobacteraceae bacterium
CACCCACAACGATGGATAGCAGCACGGTTCCGGAGTATTTGGCCTTGCGGGCTTCTTCGGAGTATTCAGGTTCGACTTTGGCTACGAGAATCGGGGCAGAAACGTCGCCGCCAATCCGATAGGCTCCGCCGCCTTGACCGCCGCCGCTCCCATCTCCAAAGCCATCCCCGCTCCCGTTTCCGATACCGCCGCCTTTTCCGCCACCCAGACCCTGACTACCAGGCCCGCCGGAGTTTTCACTTAACTTCGCGAGTGGATCGCCGTATTGGTTGTCCACAATCTGAGGGGCCTGCGCCGTGATCGTCGGAGTTACCGGCAGTTTCGGCTGCGGAATCGCCATGGTAGGCGGAACGAATGTTTTGGGAGCAAACTTCGGGGCCTCGCCTCGGCTGACGGGCTTCGGATCATGCATACCGCCGCCACCGCCACCGCCAGCTTTCTGGGCCGCAGGAGGCAACTTGGGTTTGTACGCCTGGACCGGGAAATAGATGTCGGTCACCTGATGCATCTTTTTTTGGACTATCGGAGTGCGGAATATCAGTAACAAAAGCGCGATCCCTCCGATTTGAATCAAAAAGGCTGCGCCCAGTGAACGGCTTTGTCCCCCGCCGTAAGCACCCCAAATACTGCCGACTTCCACCGGTTTGGAAGTAACTTCCAGAGGCGGCAGCTTGGGCGGGCTGATAAGATCCCTGACGTTTGAAATCAGCGATTTAAACCACGGCTCCTCGACGCTGTTGATACCGCTGAATTCGCCGTCGTCGACGGGTTTGGAGGTGAGCTCCAAGGGCGGAAGCTTCGGCGGGTTGAAAGTGTCGCGTAGACCGCGGCCAATTGACTTGTACCAAGGCTCCTCGATGTCGGTCGACATCAAAAGCCGGTCCAAATGGGTATCTGGTTGAGCCTCTGGCAGATGCTCCACAATTTCCTTTTCCAAGCCGCTAGTCACAAGATACTCCTGGTCTCGATTCGGCGAAACCAAACTCATACATCCATTAACATTAGTAGGACGCGATATGAAAAATCACAGTTGCAAAAAATCGACCTGCCGAACTGAGCGGTGACCACAGTTTAACCCATTCTAAACCCCAGGCGGAAGATTGACCATAGCCCTTCATGAAATACAGAACGGCCATGGCACTGCTACAAAGGATGTCGGCCGGACAGCAGAAAATCGTTAGACGCATTCCACATGTCGTCCAGTACATCGGTTAACTCATGTCCAGTGGGAAATTTTATCAACCGGACATTCGCATGGGTGGCGGCAAATTCTATGGATTTCTGTAGTGGAACCACACTATCGGCAGTGCCGTGAAAAATGAGACCGGGCTGTGAAAAATCCGGGTAAGCGGGGAACTGGCGAGCATCTTCGAACATTTCAAAGGCCAGCGGCATGGTGCGCCCCTCCCCGTGGTGAAAAACGGGTAAGGTACCCTGCTCTTTCCAGACGTGCAACTTTTCTTCACCCAACTCCCGCGACCAGAGCTGGTAAAAGTCGAAGGCGGGAGCCATTAAGATGACGCGCTCCACTTCAGGATGCCGGGCGGCATACAAGGCCGCAAGATAGCCGCCCATGCTTGAACCTATTAAGATTACAGGTTCGGACCGGGCCACCCGCGCGACTACGGCGAGCTGTTTAGAAATGGCCAGGTGCTCGAAATCCGCTTCCGCCAAATCGGGAATCTCGACCTGGAAGCCGAGCCGCTCCAATTGAGCAGAAAAAAATTGAGCCTTCCGCGAGGCTGGGCTGGAGGCAAAGCCATGGAGATAGAGGACGCGCAGGTTAGCGGACAATCTCATTCATATTAGCCGGGGTGGATGCTACAAAGTATAGAGGCTCTGAAGTGGTAAAGAGCTCACAACGTATTTAGATTGGCCTGGAGAGTTTTGAGCTTCAGGCTTCAGATCAGCCCAAGAATCCCGCTGCCTCGGTCAGCCCTTGTAGCAATCCGGCGGGCGTCCGGATCGATGATGTAGGTTAAAGTGTTGGACCGGGCAGATGCGGCCAGAGCGGCGTGAAATTCCGAGCACAGGAGAACGATAAATAATGTCGGTAGCAGAGAAAGTAAAGCAGATCATCGTAGAACAACTGGGGGTTGACGAAAATCAAGTCGACCCGAGCGCGTCGTTTGTGGACGACCTAGGCGCGGATTCACTAGATATTGTTGAGCTGGTGATGGCTTTCGAAGAAGCATTCGACCTGGACATTCCAGATGAAGATGCGGAGAAGATTAAGACGGTCAAGGACGCTGTCGACTACATCGAGTCGAAGAAGAAGTAGTTGGGAGATGCTACTTCCTCCCGCAGGCAGGGACGCGGTCAGGTAAGGGGAATGGTGGCACGAAGGGTAGTAGTCAGCGGAGTCGGGTTATTGTGCTCCACCGGCTCTGGGACGGAAGAGACTTGGAAGGCGATTCGAAACGGGGTAAGCGGCATCGGCCCAATCAAGCAGTTCGATGCTTCCGATTACGCGAGCCGGATAGCGGGCGAAGTAAGAGATTTCGACCCGCTGTTATATATCGAAAAAAAAGAGATCAAGAAGATGGGCCGGTTTATTCAGTTCGCTGTCGCGGCGAGCGAATTTGCCGTAAAGTCAGCCCAAATTCAGTTCCCTGCCGAAGAAGCCGAGCGAGTGGGCGTGTACATCGGCAGTGGAATAGGGGCCTTCGAGGTCATCGAGCGGGAGCATAAGATTCTGCTGGAGCGCGGCCCCAGCCGGTTGTCTCCGTTCTTTATTCCATCGTGCATTGTGAACCTGGCGAGCGGTTATGTTTCGATTCGTTATAACGCCCAAGGACCGAACTCGGCAACGGCGACGGCCTGCACAACCAGCGCGCACTCCGTGGGCGATTCCTTCCGGTTGATTCAGCACGGCTACGCGGACGTGATGATCTGCGGCGGAAGCGAGGCGTGCGTTACGCCGATGGGCGTGGGTGGATTTGCGGCCATGCGGGCTTTGTCGACGCGCAATGACGAACCGGAGAAGGCATCGCGTCCGTGGGACCGGGACCGCGATGGCTTCGTGATTAGCGAAGGATCCGGCATACTCGTTTTGGAGGAGTTGGAGCACGCCCGCAAACGCGATGCGCCGATCCTGGCGGAGCTGGTGGGATATGGCATGAGCTCGGACGCGCACCACATTACCGCGCCGCCGGAGAATGGCAACGGCGGTTTCCGGGTGATGCGGAACGCCATGCTCGATGCCGGAATTCAGCCCTCGCAGGTGCAGTATGTGAATGCGCATGGCACGTCCACCGGCGTGGGCGACCGGGCCGAAACGCTGGCGATCAAGCGTGCGTTCGGCGAACACGCCAAAAAGCTGGCGGTGAGTTCAACGAAGTCGATGACCGGGCATCTACTGGGAGGCGCGGGCGGATTTGAGGCGGGGATTACAGCGCTGGCGATTCGCGATCGCATTGCGCCGCCAACGATTAATTACGAATTTCCCGAGCCGGAGTGCGACTTAGATTATGTGCCGAATCACGCGCGCCCGATGGATATCGAATACGCACTCTCCAATAGCTTCGGATTCGGCGGAACGAACGGGTGCTTGATTTTCAAGCGCTACGAAGCGTAGTCATTCCGGGTGAAGTTGTTTATTGAAAGCGTACTCTTACGGACCGTAGAAACCGGACCTGGGCGCCACCAGCACCGGAGGGGTCCGTTGCATTTCCAGCGGGCACGTGCAAGACCGGGCTGCTGACAGTAGGCGAGTGCGCGATGGCACGCGTATAACCTTTTGGGGTTCCACCGCCCAGTAACCTTCGAAAAGCGCTCCTTGTCGAGGAGTTCAAGCGCCACCATGTAGAGCGAGGACGCTTGGAAACGATGAGTGCACGGTAGACCGCGCCAAAGGTTGTGTTGTCGTTCAGCATTTTGCCTTTTAGAGACCGTTCAGTTTATTACCGGCTTCAGATTGAACGATTTGGATTCCGGAGGCCAGAGACCTTTCCCGCGGTATTGCGCGAATTGCCTTCGCAGGTCCAAGGCGAAGGGCCACAGCGGATGAATAGCGATGGCTTGCTTGATATCTTTCTCCGCCTCCTGGTAGTTTCCGAGTTCCTGATAGACTTCGGCGCGTCTGCAAAGGGCGTCATAATATTTGTGGTTTAGCTGGATGGCCGCATTGTACTCGTCCAGGGCGCCTGGCAAATCGTGCTCAGCAACAGAGCGTTCGCCTTGCCGGTAAGCATCCGCCGCCGCATTGTGCCTGATCCTGTGGTACGCCCCGCTCGCGATGCCGAACACGAGCAAAGCGGCGACGACGATTCCGAAAAAGCTCTCAACTGAGAAACGAGTTGCTGGAGAAAGTTTTGCCATTTGTAATCCGCAGAAAGTCCTTTGCACGTCTGATTCCATTCCGCAGCTTCACGGGCCAGACCCTGGAGGATAGTGATATGAGTCATGCTGGCGTTTCACAGGTTGCGCGGAACGGTCCGTCATACTGAGAGGGAACACCGGGGTTAATTTGCACCTGCCGGTAAGCACCGCATGAAAATCATAGTTTCCGTTAAGCAAGTTCCCGCGCGAGATTCGGCATTGCGCTTGAATGGCGAAGGTAAATGGCTGGATGACTCAGACCTCAGCTATGAGATGAACGAGCCCGATGCGTATGCTCTGGAGGAAGCGCTGCAGCTGAAAGAGAAGCTGGGCGGCGAAGTGGTGGTTTTGTGCGCCGGCCCGCAACGGGCTACGCAGACCATTCGCGAGGCGCTTGCCAAGGGAGCGGACCGCGCTATCCACATTGAAACGGCGGAAGAGGACAGCCAACTCGATGCCTTGGCGACAGCGCGGCTACTGGCCAAGGCAGCGCAGCCGGAAGCGGCGGATTTTATCCTAACGGGATTGCAGTCGGACGATTTGGGCTATGGGCAGACGGGCGTGGTGTTGGCGGAATTGCTGGGATACGCGCACGCGACCATCGTGATGGAAGTGGAGCCGCAAGGCGAGCAGGTGCGGGTGAAGCGCGAACTGGAGGACGGCTGGTTTCAACATGTCCTATTGAAGCTGCCGGTGATTTTAACCGTGCAATCGGGCATCAAGAGGCTGCGCTATGCCACGCTGATGGGCATTAAGAAGGCCAAGATGAAAGAAATCCGGACAGTGAGGGCGGTGGAATTGGGAAGTGAAACGGCGGCAACCGTGATGGGACGCGTTTCTCTGCCCCAGCGTTCGAAGCAATCACAGATTTTTTCGGGACCTGCCAAGGAAGCGGCGCATCAATTGGTGGAGAAGCTACGGTTTGAGGCACGGGCCCTATGAGCATCCTGACGGTTCTGGAGCATAACGGCAAGTGGAATCGCATGTCGTTCGAAGCTCTGTCGGCGGCTCAGAAGATAGCGCAGGCAACGGGCGTCACGGTAACGGCTGCGGTACTGGGTTCAAGCATCGACGGGTTGGCGGAGGCAGCGGGCCGTTTTCCGGTTGAGAAGGTATATGCACTGGATCATGCTTTGCTGGCGCGGTACACGCCGGATGGCTACACGGCGGCACTACAACAACTAGTGGAATCGATCAAGCCCGAAGCGGTCGTTTTCCCGCACACCTATCAGGCTCGAGATTATGCCCCCAAGCTGGCGACGCGTTTTGGTAAATCGCTGGTCAGCGATGTGGTTGATATCAACACGAGCGGTGGTTCAGTGGTGTTTTTGCGCCAACTTTTTCAGGGTAAGTTGAGCGCGGAAGTGCAGGCGGTGGGTCAACCACAGTTTGTGTCCGTGCAGGCGGGCGCGTTCCGGGCGGCGGAATCCGCTGGCAGCGGCAGTCCCGTAGAAAAATTTACGGTGAAGCTAGAGGCTGACCAGATACGCAGCACGCCGGAAGAGCCGTTTCGCGAGGCGCAGCGTTCAGTAGACCTGAGCGCGGCGGACTTTATTGTTTCGGTAGGGCGCGGCATTAAGGAAAAAGATAACCTGCCGGTAGTTGAAGAGCTGGCGCAGGTGCTGGGCGCCGAACTGGCGGCATCGCGGCCGATTTGCGACAATGGCTGGCTGCCGATGGAACGGCAGGTAGGCAGTTCCGGGCAGACCGTTGCGCCGAAGGTATACTTCGCGATAGGCATTTCCGGCGCAATTCAACATCTGGTAGGCATGAAGGGTTCAAAAATCGTGGTAGCGGTCAACAAAGATGAGCACGCGCCGATCTTTGAGGCGGCCGATTATGGAATAGTGGGTGATCTCTTCGAAGTTGTCCCGGCGCTAGTAGACGAGATCAAGAAAGCGAAAGCTTAAATATTCGATGGAAAGACGCGTGGGCCGCTACCGCGGCAGGGTGAGCGTAGCAGGTTGCACCGTGCTGGGCATGCTGGCTCTATCGGCCGGTTGCGATAAGCCCGTATCGAAGAATGTGGCCGCGATGGTAAATGGCCGGGCGATCGCGTTTTCCGAATTGGACCGGGCAATCGCCGAGCAATTCCCGAACGCGCCGCTAAAAGGAAATGCCGATCAGACTTTGCAATTGCGCCTGGAAGCGCTGCGCGCGCTCATAGATAACGAAATTCTGTTACAGCGAGCGGAGAAGGAGGGCCTGCTGGCGTCGGATGCCGACGTGGATGCGAAATTCAATGAGCTGAAGACGCCATACACGCAAGAGGAATTCCAAAAGCATCTGACGCAGTTAAAGATGTCGGCAACGGATCTAAAAGCGGTGCTGCGGCGGCAGATTAGCGTGGAAAAGCTTCTGAACAAGGAAATTGGTTCGCGCATCACTATTACGGATGCCGAGGTGGCCGCGTTTTACAAAGCCAATAAGTCGGGATTCAACCTGGCCGAGAACAAGATTCGCCTCGCACAAATACTGGTAACCAATACGCCGGCCACTAACGTGAATAACTTGAAAAACAGTAAGGCGCAGAACGACCAGGAAGCCAAAAACAAAATTCAGATGCTCGAGATGCGGCTGCGCCAAGGCGAGGATTTCGCTTCGGTGGCGCAGAACTATTCAGAAGATCAGGGGGCGGCAAATGGCGGCGACGTCGGATTTATTCCCGAATCCACGTTGGATCAAGCGAACCCCGAGGTGCGCAAGATCATCCTTAACATGATGCCAGGACAGGTTTCGCAGATCATCCACACGGCGGAAGGCTACCGGATTATCAAGTTAATCTCACGCGAGATGGCCGGGCAGCGGCAACTGGAAGACCCGCGCGTACAGGAAGAAATACGACAAGAGCTATTTACCGCCAAGCAGCAGTTACTGCGCTCGGCATTCTACGAGGTCGCGCGCAGTGAAGCCAAAGTTGTCAATTATTACGCGCAATCTGTATTGGATAGCCGGGACAAAAAGTAAGCGACAGTTCCGCTCTGGACTTGCACTGTGCCGCCATCCTACCGCTGCTGCCAACCGTAATTACCGCAATTTTTTTCTGATGGCCTCCATGCATCTGAAACACCACACGCTGTTGTTTATTCCGTGCCGGGAAGAGTGGAGAAATGGCGCTTACAGCAAATCCTCAATATCTTCGTGTACTATCAAAATGCCTAGCAGATTTCTATTGCAACGAAAGTTCTTTTGCATTTAAGCCTTCTCTCCGTAGTAATTCCCACACTCGCCTGCGTCGATTCAGGCTCCTCCCGTGGGGAATCTTGACACAACACGCACCTGAAAGGATGCGCACCTTTGAACGTACATCTCATTAACCCGAGCGACATTTCGTTCGGAACCGCCGTAATTACCCCCAGATGGCTCTACGTGCTGGCTTCGGCAACACCAGCAGCCTACGGCACTCCACGAATCTGTGATGAAACTCTGGAATCTCTGGACCCGGCAAGCATTCAGCCGGGCGATGTGGTAGGCATCGGCATCCATACTGGTAACGCGCTGCGCGGGTACCAGGTAGGAAAGATTGCCCGGGAACGCGGCGCCTGGGTCCTTTACGGAGGCATTCATGCCACGCTTTATCCAGAAGAAGCACTCGAATTAGGTGGAGCCCACTCCGTGGTCAAAGGCGACGGTGATGTCGTCTGGGCCCAGGCCGTCGCCAATTGCGTCAATAACAGCCCGCTGCCCATATACGAGGGAGGCCGGATTGATGCCGACGAGTTCCTGCCCGCACGCTGGGATCTGATTCCTAAAGGCCGTTATATGTGGGCGTCCGTGCAAACAGTCCGCGGCTGCGCAAAGCATTGCTCGTTCTGCTCCGTGTGGCGCACCGACGGACAAAAGCCGCGTCAACGTGCTTCCGACGGCGTCATCTCCGAAATCGTGCAACTCCGGCGTCAGGGCTTCCGCTTCATTGCCCTCGCCGATGACAACTTCTATCCCGTTACACTGACTGACCTGAAACTAGCGGAGCGCCAGGGTAATGCGGCCCGTCTGGCGCAGCTCGAAGCCACTCGAGCCGAGCGCTTCACCCTCATGGCGCGCCTGGCCGAGCTGCCGAGCGACATGGTGTTCTTCACGCAAATCACCATGGAAGCAGCCGAGGACACCGAGTTTCTCGACGCCATGCGGAAAGCCCGCATCAAGGGCGCCCTGGTGGGCGTCGAAGCCGTCACGGCCGAAGGCTTGAAGGCTGTCTATAAGGATTTCAATCTCTCGGGCGACAACCTGGTCAATCAGCTGCAAACGTTTCGTGAACACGGGGTACACGTTCTCGGGTCGTTCATCTTTGGCCTGCCCACGGACAAGCCCGACACATCTGACGCCACCGCCGCGCTCGCGCAAAAGGCAGGCGTTACGTTTGCACAGTTTGTGATGATGACGCCCTTCCCTGGCACGGTCGATTTCGAGCGTTGGGAGAAAGCCCACGAAGCCAATCCAACCCTGGTCGACGGCATTCCCATAACCCGCTACTGGTTGATTCCGGCGAGCAAGCGGCCCAAGATGTTCACACCGCACCCCAGCATGAGTTCGGACGAGATTCGGGAGCGTACGCAGGGCGTGTGGGATCGCTTCTATAACTGGGGCAACATTTGGAAACGATCCAGTTGCGTGAAGTCACTTCGCGCACGTCTGGCATTTCTGTTTATTTCGAAACTTTACCGGCAGATGTACGCTAAGACCGGCATCAGCAGCGACAGCGCGCGAAAGAACCGCGCCAACCGTATCTCGCGTTTGATCGCGGTCCCATGCCGCCGGCTGTTCCAAGCAAAACCTATGCCGGAACTCAAAATGCCCGCCGGCGGCCCGATTGAACGGCCCGCCTTTTCGATTCTGCACTAAAACTTCGCTGTACCGTCCTATTGACATACGAAGACTTTACTAGTAATGTCTTCGTATATGGCAGACGAGCTACCAAGACCTACCGATGCGGAACTCGAAATCCTGACGGTGCTGTGGAGCATTGGTCCGGCCACGGTTCGAGAGGTGCATGACGCCATTAACCGGCGGCGTGCCGCGCAATACAGCACCGTTCTCAAATTCATGCAGATCATGACGGACAAGGGCCTGGTCCGCCGCGACGAGAAGCAGCGCGCGCATATCTACGAAGCAGCACGCCCGCGTGAATGGACACAGCGCCAGCTCGCCGGAGATCTGCTGGAGCGCGCGTTCAGCGGATCGGCCAAGGCGCTCCTGATCGGGGCGCTTTCGTCACGTAAAGCCACAAAGCAGGAACTCGCCGATTTGCGCAAGCTACTGGATGAGTACCCAAAGGAGGCAAAGTGAAGCTTCTTGAGAGCTGGGTTAAGACTCCCATTGCGGAGGCGGTCGGCTGGGCGCTATTTCACTCGTTGTGGGAAGGGGCGATTCTCGCGGCGGCGCTGGCGGCAACGTTCATCGCCATCCGGTCCCCACGCGTTCGCTATGCTGCTGCCTGTTTTGCACTGGTGGCGATGCTTGCAAGCTTCGTTGTGACTTTGGTTCACGTGATGCCAGACGGGGCGCAAGGCTCGCAACCGGTACGCGGGCCGGTATTCCCGGCATGGCAAGCTGCTGCCGGCTTGGATAGCAGCCCGTCAAATATCAGCCTGGCTCCGGTAATACCGTGGCTAGCACCGTTATGGCTGGCAGGCGTCTGGATTTTCTCCCTGCGCCATGTGGCTGGCTGGATCTCTTTAAGCCGTCTACGACGCCGGGGAGTGTGCGGCGCGCCGGACCACTGGAGAAGCGAGCTTGTCCGGCTGGGCAACACGCTGCGTCTCTCCAGACCAGTCCTTCTACTGGAATCGTGTTTGGCGGATACCCCGATGGTCCTCGGCCATCTGCGTCCAGTCATCCTGATGCCAATCGGGCTGCTCGCCGGGTTGCCGGCGGCGCAGGTTGAGGTCTTTTTGCTGCACGAGCTAGCGCATATTCGCCGCTGCGACTATCTGGTCAACATGTGGCAGCGATTGGCGGAGTGCTTATTGTTTTATCACCCGGCCGTTTGGTGGATTTCGCGAGTCATCCGTACGGAGCGTGAAAACTGCTGTGACGACATGGTGGTCGCATTGCGCGGCGATGCACACGGATACGCCGTGGCGCTGGCCGCGTTGGAAGAAACCCGCTGGTCCGGCCATGAACCGGCCGTGGCCGCTACAGGAGGAAATCTGGTGAAACGTATTCGCCGTCTGCTATATCCCAGGGGACCGACCGGGGCTTGGTCGTCCTTCTTAGCCACTGTCATCCTGATGTCCAGCGCCGCGGTGGCAATGGCCGCCTGGCAATCGGAGCCGGCCCGGCCAAGTCCGGTCGAGGCGCCGCCGGCAGCCCAAGCGGAGCAGCCGCCTTTCGCCCGGTGGTTGAACGAGGATGTAGTCTACCTGATTGCGGATCAAGAGCGAGCCGCATTCCTGAAACTAACCACCGATGAAGAGCGGCAGATGTTTGTTGAGCAGTTCTGGCTGCGGCGCGATCCGACACCGGGAACGCCTGAGAATGAATTCAAAGAAGAGCACTACCGGCGCATCATCTATTCGAACAAACATTGGAGTATGGCATCCGGAAGGCCAGGGTGGCAGACCGATCGCGGGCACATGTATGTCGTTTACGGACCACCGGATGAGATCGACGCTCACGCCGGAGACGCGCAGACGCCATATCCGTTCGAAATGTGGAGGTATCGCCATGTGGAAGGGATCGGCGATGACCTGCTTGTCACATTTGTGGACCAAGCCAAGAGCGGCGATTATAGACTGGCGCCAGGGAAGCTAAAATAACCGACACCAGAAGAAAAATTTCTGCGTGTTGTTGTCGATTTCGCATACCTCAAACGTCGTACCCACAGGAGAAAGTAAATATGCAATATCTACTTCTGATCTACGAAGACGAGAAGCGTTTCGCCAACGGATTTCCCGAAACCGAGTTTGCCGAGTACGGCGCGTTCGGCAAGAAGAATGCAACGGTCATCAAGTCCGGACAGGCGCTGCAGCCGACGGGCACAGCCAAGGCGGTGAGAGTGCGCAACGGCGAGACTCTCACCACCGACGGCCCTTTCGCCGAAACCAAAGAACAACTCGGTGGCTATTACCTGATTGAGGCGCCTAGCATTGACGAGGCAACTTCTATCGCAGCCGGCATCCCGGGGGCCCGCTACGGGTCCATTGAAGTACGGCCGATCATGATCTTCTCGTAGCTTCAGCGGCGCCGGACTTCGCGGCCCGGCGCCAGCCTGCTGCGTCAACAAATAAAACCTCGAGGAGACATCATGATTCCAACTTCTAGTCCTACCACTTCAGACGTTCAGTTGACGGCCGAACAGCTTGCCAAAGCATCAAACTATCTCGTGGAGACGCGCGCTGCCCTGGTTGAATCAGTAGCCGGCCTGTCCACTTTACAATGGACTTTCAAACCCGCTCCCGATCGCTGGTCGATCGAGGAAATCATCGAACACATGGTTCTGATCGAAAACGTTATTCATGGCATCATCGGAAAGATGAGCGATGCTCCGGAGGCGCCTCCAGACTGGCAGCCGGCGCCCATGGACGATTTCATTCCAACCGAGATTCCGAAAGGGTTGACAAAGATCAAAGCCCCCGAAAGCGTATGGCCCACCCATCGTTGGAGAGGAGTAGAAACGCTACAACGCTTCCTTGAAAGCCGGGAGCAAACCATGCAGTTGGTGTCCGCGCCTTCGCTACGCGGACGCGTGGTGCTCCATCCCGTATTGGGCCCTTGGGATGGCTACCATTGGCTGCTCGCCGCGGGTGCTCACTGCTCCAGGCACACCGGGCAGATCCGCGAAGTGAAAGCCGACCCGGATTTCGTCGAGACGTCCGGCGCGGCTGCGAAACTACAGTAAACCCGCCTATGCGCTATATTCTGTTGATCTATTCACAAGAAGACGAGGGGGCGACCGCCGAAGATTTGGGGGCAGTCGCCGCTGGGCACAGGACCGTCATGGAAGAGACCAGCCGCCGCGGCCTCTTCCGTGCGGCCGACCCGCTTGAACCTACGGCCACCGCTACCACGGTGCGCGTAAAGGATGGCGCTGTCCTGGTCACCGACGGTCCTTTCGCTGAAACGAAAGAGCAACTGGCCGGATACTACATCCTCGACTGCCAAGACCTTGACGAAGCTCTTGCCTGGGCGGCCAAGATTCCCACCGGCTGCCGCGGCGAAGCCGGCTGCGTCGAGGTCCGTCCCATCCGCGAAATTCGCAGACCTATACACGCGGAATCGCTTACCTAGCAGTGGATGGATGACCTGCGCGCCACCGTTGAGTCGCTCTACCGCAACGAATCGGGACGTATTGTCGCCACCCTCATCCGCATCTGCCGCTCTTTCGATCTCGCTGAAGACGCCATGCAGGACGCCTTCGCATCCGCCGTCGTAAACTGGCAAGCCGAAGGCGTCCCCGACAATCCCGCCGCCTGGATCACGGCCACCGCCCGCCGCAGGCTGATTGACTATGGCCGCCGTGAACAGACACGCCGCAACCGGGAAGATCAACTGCTGTATGAGACGGAAGTGCGCGCCAGCATAACCGATGAGGGCGCGACCGAAGAAGACATGAGCTTTCCCTGTGAGGACGATCGCCTGCGGCTCATTTTCACCTGTTGCCATCCTGCCCTCAACAAGCAAGCGCAGATCGCACTCACGCTCCGCACGCTCGGCGGACTCACGACGCCCGAGATCGCCCATGCTTTTCTGGTTCCCGAGCCGACTCTTGCGCAGCGCCTGGTGCGCGCCAAGCGCAAGATCGAGCAAGCACGGATCCCGTATGAGGTCCCGTCTCCCGAGCGTCTACCCGAACGTCTTTCAGCCGTGCAAGCAGTTCTCTATCTCATCTTCAATGAAGGCTACTCGGCCAGTTCGGGCGCGAGCCTGGTCCGCCGCGAACTCTGCGCAGAAGCCATTCGCCTCGCCCGGACACTCGGCGAACTCATGCCGGGCAATGCCGAAAACCTAGGACTTCTGGCCTTGATGATTCTGCATGATTCCCGCCGCGACGCGCGCGCGAGCATGGACGGGGACCTCATACCGCTCGAGGAACAAGACCGCTCACGGTGGCGGCAGGATCAGATTGCCGAAGGCATACAACTGGTTGAACGCGCGCTGGGCCGCCGCAATCCCGGCCCCTACCAACTACAGGCAGCGATCGCAGCCCTACATGCCGAAGCCAAATCCCCGGGGGAAACCGATTGGAAGCAGATCGCCGCCCTCTACGCGATCCTCAAGACGATTCAGGGCTCGCCGATTGTGTACCTCAACCACGCCGTCGCCATCGCGATGAGTGAAGGCCTGGAGTATGGATTGTCGCTGATTGACGCCCTCGGCTCTTCCGGCGAACTCGATCCTTATCATCTGTACCACGCCGCCCGCGCGGACATTCTCCGCCGTCTGAAACGGACGAGCGAAGCGCTCGAATGCTATAACCGAGCGCTTCCTCTCACCGCCAATGATGTTGAACGCCGCTATCTGCTCCGCCGTATTGCCGAACTTGAGGCACTACTGTGAACCTAAGATGGCGCTCAGTTCGCTAACGCGGCTATCGAGTTCTCTTCGCAGCACGGCATAACGTTCCAGCGCGTCGTGCCCCACTTTCTGATCGGCGCCGCTGGTCAGCGTGTACAGGTAAGTGATGTGCGTTTGCAGTTCGGGCTTGCTGTACCGAATGGGAGGAGTGATGAGATGTGAGGCCAGCGTATTCAACTTAGCCAAGCGATCCGCATCGGCGCCGGCCGCATCCCGAAGCTTCGTTTGCGCTTGCCGCAGGCGGGCCACCGTTTTATTCACGTCGCTTACAAGCTCCCTTACCTTAAGATTGACGGCGAACTGTTCGCGCAAGTCCAAGGTAGTTACTCCATCCCTGGTGATGCGCGGGTCTTCTATCACGGTGAAAGGCTGCGTGGACGTCCAAGAGCCGGAGGTCAGCTTCACGGAATATTTGCCGGGGACAGCCCTCGGACCGTTTGGACCCTCCGGACGATTTTCGCTTTGCCACGGGCCGGCATAACGCAGGTCCCAGGTAAAGCGATGCATGCCGCTGGTTTTTTCAAGGACGGGCGTGCCGCCGCCTCTCGGCCGTTCCTCATTGTCTTCATCGGCATCCGCTGCGCGCTCGGCTCCGCGATTTGCACGGGCAGCCGGAGCACTGGAGAACTTACGAACCGTCCTTCCACTCTGATCCAGAATTTCGAGCGTGATGTCTTCCGGAGCGGCGCTCGCAAGATAGTAATCTATGGCTGCGCCTGAGGGAGGATATTGGGGATCGCCGGATCCGCCGCGGGAACCGCCGCCCTCTCCCACTGCGTGCGCAGGCGTGCGGACAGCCTCGCGCGGCCGGAACAAGAGCGTCGGCGCGGATGCCGTTTGTTCAGTTAATTGGTGCAGCGGCGTTAAGTCATCCAGAATCCAAAAGGAGCGCCCTTGCGTCGACAAAACAAGATCTTTGTGCGCCACCTTGATGTCGGTAACCGGCGTCACGGGCAAGTTCAACTGAAAGGACTGCCAGTGCGCGCCGTTATCGAATGAAACATAGATACCGAACTCGGTACCGGCATACAGCAAACCGGCGCGGTCCGGATCTTCCCGCACCACTCGCACCGGCTCGTCTTTAGCGATTCCGTTCGTCCCATCGGTCAAGCGCGTCCACGTCTTCCCGAAGTTGTCTGTCCGGTAGAGATAAGGCTCAAAATCGCCCAGAAGGAAACGGTAAATTGCCGCGTAGGCAGTTCCAGCATGATGCGGACTCGGCTCGATATTCTGCACGCGGCCGCCCGGCGGAAGGCCCGGCGGAGTTACGTTCTTCCAGGTCTTTCCGTCATCTTGCGTTACCGAAATAGGGCCATCGTTCGAGCCCGCCCAGATGACGCCCTTCTGGACGGGAGACTCGCGGATTGAGTACAAGGTGCTGTAGATTTCCTCACCCGTGGCATCCCGGGTAATCGGCTCACCGCTGGCGCCCTGCGTTCCCGGCGGATGCGCCGTCAGGTCAGGACTGATCTCCTTCCAGGTGACCCCTCCGTCCAGGCTCCGGTGAACATGCTGCGAACCATAGTAAACAGCATGTGGAGCATGCGGAGAAACTTCCATCGGCGACACACGCTGAAAGCGGTACATCAGATCGCTGGCCGCATTGCCATACAAGGACTCTGCGCCAACCCAATATCGCTCTTCGTTGGTGGTCTCAACATTCATGCGGGTGAATTGGCCCTTGCAGCCGCCATAGACAATTTGGGGGTCCGTGGGGCTCGGGATGATGGGTCCTGTTTCGCATCCCGGACCGACCCGAAACTCTTGCGCGCCGGAGAGCGGCAGGCTCGGCACGATCACAGTTGTGTTGTCCTGCTGCGCGCCATACACGCGATATGGATATTGATTATCGACGGCGACCTGATAGATTTCGGCGGTGGGTTGGGTCGCCTGGCTGCTCCAACTGCGGCCACCGTCCAGTGACACATTTGCGCCGCCATCGTTTGCTTGAATCATGTACTCGGAGTTTTTTGGATTGATCCAGAGGTCGTGGTTGTCGCCATGCGGAACGCGCTCAGAACGAAAGCTCTTGCCGCCATCGACGCTCTTGAACCAGCCTTCGTCTCCAATAAACAGGACATTGCCGTTGTTCGGATCGACTGCAAGAGTGCTGTAATAAAACGGCCGCGTGGTCAGCGATAACGAATGATTGATCAAAGTCCAGGTAGCGCCGGCGTCTTCAGAACGGTACAACCCGGAGCCGGGCTTGGCCTCGATCAGGGCGTATATCCGATTCGGGCTAGCGGCTGAAATCGCAACATTGCTGCGGCCAAAAAGTTGATTTGGCAAACCGCCGGCCAGCTTGGTCCAGTTATCCCCGCCGTCAACGCTCTTATATATGCCGCCATCGAGCGAACCGCTGATGATGGTCCACGGTTTGCGTTGTCCGTGCCATATGGAAGCAAAGATCACATTGGGATTTCCGGGCTGCAGTTCTATATCCGCAGCGCTCAGGTCGTCCGACACGTGAAGCACGTTCTTCCAGGTTTTACCGCCATCCGCAGTTCGGTAGACGCCTCGCTCTTTGTTCGGAATATAGGGATTCCCCAGGGCCGCCACAAACACGGTATTCGGATCGGACGGATGGACGCGGATTGTGGCGATCTGGCCCACGTCGCGAAGGCCGGCGAACGTCCAAGTTTTGCCGGCATCGGAAGACCGGTACATGCCGCGGCCGATGGAGACGTTACTCCGAATCTTGGAGGAACCGGTGCCCGCGTACACGACCGAAGGATCGGACAACGAGACATCGATGGCTCCCATCGAGGCCACCGAGAAGAATCCGTCTGAGATGTTCTTCCAGGAATGCCCGGCGTCGGTTGTTTTCCAAACGCCGCCTCCGGTCGATCCCATATAGAAAGTCTGAGGCTGCGACGGCACTCCGGTGACTGCTGTTACACGGCCCCCACGGTCCGGCCCGATCATGCGGTAATGCAGGCCGGACCACAGTGCCGAATTATAGGTTGACTGTCCGGTGACAACGGTTAAGGAAAGGGTGAGTATAAGTACGATTTTGCTGGCAGGGGAACACAGCGGGCGATTCATTGCAAGAGAGTAGCATGCGCATCATCCGGCAACACTTGACGTGTTTAAACGCTAGTGCCGGCCCTGCGCTCATGCACGGCTGCTTCGAGCAGACGTTCTATTTCCGGCCGTTCTTCCGCGCTGACGGTCAGCTTGCTCTCCACACGGCTAAAGATCTCTGCCGCTATACGCCGGCGGATCTCCGGAGCCAGATCATGCCTGCGTTGGAGGAACGACTCGATCAGAATCAAGTCGTCGTCACTGAGACGCGCCGCTCCCAGGGGCGCATGCGGAGCGGGCTGCCATTCCAAGTGATTCCAAGACGGCTTGAGTTCAGCCAGCGACACTTCCCTGACAACCAACGATCCAGCCACGAAGTCACCCAGGCGCTTATTCTGCCGATTCAGCAGCGCCACGACGATGCCAACACCGTAAAATCCGGGCATCTGATCCACGATACGCAGAAGATTGCGTCCAATGCTTTCGCTGGGACTAAGCGGCCGTCCGCTGTCTTTGATTACCCGGATGCCGATGGCTCGTTTGCCCGGCGTTTGTCCGCTCCACAAAATCTCAAAGAAAAGGAAATACCCGTAGAACAGCAGGAATACGGCCGTCAGAACACCCGCTATCATCCAGGAGCCGACGAGCGGAACAACTCTACCCAAAGGACCGCCGGCACGTAGCAACGCGATGGCGATGGTGGTAAGCATTATTACGATTCCCGCTTGGATGAGGCTGTCAATCAGCAATGCGAGAAACCGGCTGCCCACGCCGGCCAAAGTAAACTCAAGGTTAGTTTGTTCCGGCGTCTCAATAGCGTGGCTTTCGGAGAAGGAGCCACCCTGGAGCGAAGGCTTAGTCTGGTCGGAAGGCATGATTTCAAATCGCTGGCTGAATAAGCGCAAGGCTCATTGGGAACGCCTGGAACAGCTTCTCAATTCTGCCAAACAAGGTCTCAATCATTTGAGCGGAGCAGAGCTGCAAGAACT
This sequence comes from Bryobacteraceae bacterium, assembly GCA_035316385.1. Classification (GTDB taxonomy): domain Bacteria; phylum Acidobacteriota; class Terriglobia; order Bryobacterales; family Bryobacteraceae; genus Bog-105. The sequence goes on from DATHIZ010000128.1 coordinate 17,850, forward strand.
TGGCCTCCTTTACCGCCAAACAGCCTCGGATCTCTCGGCGGTGCTTGAAGACCGGACAAGCGCCCACTTCGCCACATATTTGAACCACCTGCTGGGGCGCTGCCATAACTTCTTGTATGCCGGAGGCCAAGCCGAAGCCAAGAAATTAGTTCGATTCTACCGTAGTGAATACCCCCGCCTTTTCCGGGAGAGCCTGCCGCTGATTCTGCTGGCGGCCGCACAATTTGGCGTGGGCGCGCTTGCCGGCTGGGCTGTAACGGTGCACGATCCGGGTCTTGCGCATCGCTTTCTAGGACCGCAAATGATGGACACGATCGATCAGCGAAAAATGTGGACCGAATCGGTGGTGGCGCTCAAGCCGTTAGCATCTTCCTCCATCACCACCAATAACCTGAGCGTGGCGTTTTCTGCTTTCGCGTTGGGTCTGACCGGAGCCGGAACGCTTTTGATGATGCTCTTCAACG
>DATHIZ010000129.1:0-42871 GCA_035316385.1 Bryobacteraceae bacterium
ATGCTCATGTACACCAGCTGCGGCTGGTTCTTCGACGAGCTTTCCGGTATTGAAACCGTTCAGGTGATTCAGTATGCCGGGCGCGTGCTACAGCTGGCCGAGGAACTCTTCGGGGATGTCATAGAAGAGCAATTTCTGGAGCGGCTCGCCGCGGCAAAGAGCAACCTGCCCGAGTACGGCGATGGGGCCATGATCTACCGGCGCTATGTCAAGCCATCGATGGTCGACCTAGAAAAGGTGGGCGCGCATTACTCCGTCAGTTCTCTTTTCGCGCCTTACGGCGAGCGCACCGACATCTTCTCCTATTCCGTGAAGCGCCTGGATTATCACACCGGCGATGCGGGCAAACTGCGCATGGCGTTGGGACAAGCGCTCTTCACGTCGAAGATAACGCAGGAATCGGAGGTACTCACGTTCTGGGTCGTTCATTTCGGCGATCATAACGTAGCCGGAGGCGTGGAGAAATCCAACGGCCCGGCCAGTTACGAAGAGATGCTAAGCGCCATCAGCGGCTCGTTTGAGCGCGTGGATATTCCGGAAGTGGTGCGGCTGCTCGACAAACGTTTTGGCGAAAAAACATACTCGCTCCGGTCGCTGTTCCGCGACGAGCAGCGCCGCATCGTGCGCACGATCTTGTCGGCGACTGTAGCCGAGGCCGAGACCGCGTATCTGCAGTTGTACGAGCATCATGCCGCGCTGATGCGCTTCATTACCAGCCTGGGCACACCCATGCCGCGAGAATTTACCGCAGCCGTGGAATACGCCATTAACAGCCTACTGCGGCGGGCCTGTTCGGCCGAGGAACTGGACGGCGACCGGATCCGCAACCTGCTGCGCGAAGCACGAAGCAGCAGTCTGAGCATCGACAAAACGACGATTGAATTTCAGCTGCGCCGCAAGATAGACGGGCTGGCTGGACGCTTTGCCTCGGAGCCAGCCAGTCTGGATAAGCTTTTGGACTTAAAGAAGGCTCTGCTGATCGTCAGACAGATGCCCTTTCCGATCAACCTCTGGTCGGCTCAGAATCACGTGTACGCCATTCAGGGGGGACTATACGCGCGTACGCGGCGCCGAGCCCAGCGGGGAGACACGAAAGCTCAGACGTGGGTGGACAATTACCTGGCTTTGAGCGAATTACTTTCTATCCGGGTGAGTTAAGTTTATTCGGCGCGGAGAATCACCACCGGGTCCACGGCGGTTGCGCGGATCGCAGGTAGCGCGCTAGCCGCAAGCGCTACCGCGAACAACAAAGCGGTCGCGGAGAGAAAGATAACCGGGTCGGACGGCGTCACTCCGAAGAGCAAGCTCCGGTAAAGCGGGTTGAGGGCGGCCGCCAGCGGCAAGCCCACCAGCAACCCCATCAGCACGAGCTTGAAAGTTTGGCGAAAGACGAGCGCGCGGACCTGCCGGGCATCGGCCCCCAAAGCCATGCGAATTCCGATCTCTTTCTTCCGCCGCACGACATTGTAGGTGATGACGCCATATATTCCAATTGCCGCCAGCACCAGCGCGGATACAGCAAACACGCCAACAACGGACATGGCAGTTCTTGGCCGGCCCAAGCGTTCGGCTATGATCTGATCCAGGGGACGCGTCCCGGCAACCGCCTGGCTCGCATCCACGGCTTGAATTTGTTTTTGGATTGCCGCGCTGCTTTGCGCCGCATCATAGGTTCGCACCAATAGTTTGGCGACCAACCAGGGGCGCTGCGCGAGCGGCAGATAGATCTGTTCCTCCGCGCCTGCTTCGCCAAGCGATACGCGAACGTCGCGCGCCACGCCTACAATTTCACACGTGATCCGGTCAGTCGAATAGGTAACGTGTTTGCCAATGGGGTCTTGACCGGGAAAGAATTTCCGGCCAAAGGCCTGGTTGACGATCATGACGCGATGCGATTGAGCGGTATCGTGCTCCGTGAAGCCGCGCCCGCGCAGCAGCGGGATTCCCAGAACATTGAAATAGTCCGGCGTGACGCTGCGGCCGCTGGCGCCCGGATTTTTCGAACCCAGGTCAGCCTCGCCTTCGACCTGTACGAGATAGCCCAGACCGCTGCCCACCAGATCCACACGCGACGCGATCGCCGTACCGCTTACACCCGGGATTCCGTTCACGCGGCGAAGAATTTCGTTATAGAAATTTGCGCGAGATTGCCAACTATTGTACCGGCCGGGCATGAGATCCAGTTGAGCAGTGAGAATATGCCGGGTCCGCAAGCCCGTGGGCAGCGTGGTCATGCGGACAAAGCTCTCCGCAAGCAGCCCGGCGGCCGCTAACAAGACCAGACAAAACGCGACCTGAGCCGTCACGATGCCGCTTCGCAATTGCGTACCCCAAGCCGAGCTCGATACGCTACGGTCTTGCGAGTGTAAGCCCATCTGAAGATTTGTGCCGGAAAGTACAAACAACGGAGTAAGTCCGAACACGAGGCCGACAGCGGTAGCGACGGCAAGGGTGAAGAACAGAATACCGGCATCCAAGTGGACGTCCGGCACGGCATGCGACGACTGCTGCAAGGCGGGAACGAGGGCATGCATTCCTGCCAGAGCAACCGGCAGCGAGGCAGCTGCGCCGGCGAACGCCAGCAGGAGACTCTCGGTTATCAGTTGCTGAGCAATCCGCGCGCGGCTTGCACCCAACGCGACTCGAATGCCGACGTCACGGTAACGAGCAGTCGCGCGCGCCAGCACCAGATTGGCCACGTTCGCGCAAGCAATCACGAGCAGACAGATCACCGCGCCCCACAAGACCAGCACGACCGTGTGAACGGCAGCGAAAAGTTTGCTCTGTAAAGACCCGGCTTGCACCGGGCCAAGAATGTCGCTGTTCCCCGGATTGATTTGGCTATATTGCGCGCCTAAGACGGCCAGTTTGGCACGAGCTTGAACGAGCGTAACTCCCGGACGCAGACGCGCTATTACGGTCAGGTAACTGGCCCCAAGCTGAACGCTGGCGGGAGCAAAAGTACGGGTATCGACAATGCGGCTGCGCCACACGTCGACGGGCTCGCCTTGAAATTGGAATCCCGCAGGCAAAACACCCACAATTGTGAAAGCCTCGCCGTCGATGCTCGCGGTCCTGGCCAGAATGTTTGAATCGGCGGCGTACCGCCGGCGCCAGAATCGATCACTTAGCAAGACCACGGGGTTGGCGCCATGTTCGTCTTCGGCTGCGAGGAAAGTGCGTCCCAGAACTGGTTTGATTCCTAATAAGGAAAAGAAATTGGCGGAAACACGTCCACCTTCGACACCCACCGGTTCGCCGCCACCGGTCACCGTGACGGTTTCATCATCGTAGGCCGCCCAGTCCGCGACTTCCCGCGAGTGTTCCTGAAAGTAACGGAAGCGGGGATAGGAAAACTAATACCAGGGGTTGCGGTTCGCCTCGCCATGCCAGATGCACAGCAGACGCGACGGATCAGAATACGGAACCGGCCGCAAGAACACGGCGTTGACCGCCGAAAAGATTGCGGTATTGGCCCCGATCGCCAACGCCAGCGTCAGGACGACGGCGGCGGTGAAGCCCGGCGACTTCCACAACTGGCGAATCGCAAACCGTATATCCGCGAGTAATGCTTCGGCGAGTAATGCTTCAGCGATTCCCGAGAACTTCACTTGGCCTGCCGCTACCATGGGATCAGCTTACGTCAGTCGACCGCCAAAGGATTTCCTTCCGGGTGCCAAGAGTTTTGTCCGTTATTCATCCTCGTTTGCGCAAGGCCTCGCGTTCGCGCAAGGCCGCGCTTCAAGCCGCTTTCCGGGTCGTTCCGCTCCTGCTGTCAATCTGTTTCGCAGATGCGCAGGAGTTTTTCCCACTCAAGGATGTGCACGCCGGACTTCATGGGATCGGCCGGACTGTCTTTCAGGGGAACCGTGTCGAAGAGTTCCAAGTCGAAATCCTCGGTGTTCTCAAAAATCTCGGCCCAAAACAGACCATCGTCATCGCCCGTCTCAGCGGCGGCCCCCTCGCCCAAACCGGCGTTCTGCAAGGCATGAGCGGCAGTCCCGTCTATATCGATGGGAAACTGCTGGGCGCCATTGCCCTCGGGTTTGCGTTCTCCAAAGAACCTATCGCCGGCATTCAGCCCATCGAAGCCATGCTCGCCAACGCTACCTTTACCGCTCCGACTGCCAGTCCCGGCCCGCTGGCCAGCCTCTTCAATGTATCCCCGCCTGGTCATTCTCCTGCCGCCGTTTCCGGGCAATCGCGTAAACTTACCACCAGCCCTACTGTCACTTCTCCGTTCGGCAATCTGTCCGATATACCCATCCCACTAGCCCTTTCCGGCTTCACCTCTAACACCCTCAACGCGTTTTCTTCGAACATGCGGAACTTAGGGTTTCAGCCACAAGAAGGAGTGGCGGTGGCCGCTCAAAGCTCTCGAACAGCGTCCGGCGCGGCGCAAACCAAAACCCTAGTTCCGGGTGCGATGATCAGCGTGGGTCTCGTGACCGGAGACATGAGCATGACCGCCGACGGCACGGTCACCTATGTGAACGGCAATCGCATCTATGCTTTTGGTCATCGCTTCCTTGACGCGGGCTCGATAGAGTTCCCTTTCGCCCACTCCGAAGTCATCGCGTCCATCCCCACGCTCAACAGTTCGTTCAAACTCTCCGCCCCGGGTGAATGGGCCGGCACGATAGTTAGCGACCGGGCCACCGCCGTTGCGGGAGAGATCGGCCGCCCGTCGCACACTATTCCGCTCTCCATCGCGGTGCATTCCGCCACCACCGGCGATCACGACTACCGTTTGCAGGTGGTCAATGACCGTCTGCTGACGCCGCTCTTGACTCAGGCAGCGCTCTTCTCCACCATCGATTCCACTGAAAAGAGTATCGGCGCAGCTACCCTACGCCTACAGGGCCGAGCGGAATTCGATGGCAATCTGCCGCCGCTGATCATTCAAGATATGTTCGTCAGCGATAGCGCCCTGGCGCAGCAGGTGTCGGCCGACGCCGTGGCAGCCCTCAGTTTCGTGCTGGGCGGCGGCTTCAACGGCCTTCACCTGAAGAGCATGTCGTTTACGGTGGACCAAGTTGACAGCAAGCGGCAGCTTCGGCTGGCGCAGGCCTGGGCCTCGGCGCACGACGTGCATCCCGGTGACTCCGTGCAGATCAGCACTTTGCTGCAGGGCGAAAACGGCGTGGAGGTCACGCGCAGCGCCACGTACCATGTTCCCATCGGCGCGCCCACAGGCTCGCTGAACTTTACGATCAGCGATGCCGCGACCCTAAATTTTCCGGATTTCGCCAGCCTTTCCCAATCCGCGCTGCAAAACCCGAGACGACTGATCGAAGCCATCGGCTCTTATCGCAAGAGCGATGCGCTCTATGTGCGTGTCTGGCGCCAGGAGCCGGCTTTCAATGTGCGGGGTCCGCTGCCCGGAGCAGAATTAACCGATCCCCCGCCATCCGTCATGCTGGTGCTGGCCGACCCGTCCGCCAGTTCCTGGGGAACCGCCACCTCAACGCTCACACGGGGCTCCCAGGTTGAGCAACTTGTCGTCCCGACCAGCGGCTATGTTGTAACCGGAGCCAAAACAATTCAGATTGAGGTGAAGGATTAAAGAACGGTTGCGCGCGGCTATTGCATGTTGGTCACGCTTCGAAAAGCCTGACCAACGTGTAGGACTGCCGACACTGCGCGGCTGTAATTCATCCGCATGGGGCCGAGCACCGCCACATGCGCCTGCAGCCCGTTCGGCAGCTCGAAGCGCACTCCGATAAGAGAAAGTTCGCTCATGCTGGGATGAACATCCGATAGGCCGACTTGAATCGCCAGCTGGCCATCGCGCTGCTCTAAAAACTGTTCCAGCAACTGCAAAATCCGCTTCTTTTCTTCAAGCGCGCGGAATAATTCGCGCATACGCTCGCGCGTGAGATGTAAATCCAGACCGATCAGGTTTTCCGCGCCGTCGAAATGAATCTCCGGCATGAGGCCCAGATCCAGAAGACCCTTAGAATAGAGTAAATTTACCCGGCGCAGGATGGCGTCGTAGGCAGCGCTCTCCAGTTCCAGGCGGCGCTTCAACTCGCGATGGATATTCGGCAGCATCCAACCGCCGAAGTTGTAATTGATGTAGTTGCGGATGGAATTCAACTCATCCTGAGAAACATGGTCGTCCACATCGATGACCTTGTTGCGAACCATGCGATCGCGCGTGATGACAACCATAAGGATGCGCCGGTCGGGAAGCGCCAGCAGTTCCACCTGGTCCAAGGTCTGGTTCTCCGTGGGGATTGCGGCCGCGATGCCAAAATTTTTCGTAATCTCGGTCAGCAGCTTCGACGAACGTTCAATGCGCGCCTCCACTCTGCCCGCGCTCTGTATTTCTAAATGCAGGCGATCCAATTCTGTCTGCACGAGGCGGCTGCCGAAGAGCGTTTTCACGTAGCTTTGGTAGGCCCGCCCGGTCGGAATCCGGCCCGCCGAAGTATGCGGCTGAGAGAGATAGCCCTCTTCCAACAGATCGGCCATCATGTTCCGGATCGAGGCCGGACTCATGGGATATTTACGCGCGATGATGCGCGACGAAACCGGTTCACCCGTCTCTATAAAATTTTGAACGATAGCGTGCAAAACGTCGAAATGGCGAGGCGTGAGCGCGGCTAGATGGTTCATTGGCACAAGGTTACGGTCGGATTACACTTATAGTCTGATTATAACGGTGAATGATTCCAAGCGGGATGTCAATGCTTATGGGCGGAAAAGTGGCAATAGGCTGGCAGGGGGAGCTAAGCCGGATCGGGCTCCGCGTGAATCACCTTGGCGTGACGCCACAATCGTTCCAAGTCATAGAACGAGCGGGCGGATTCCGAAAAAATATGAACCAAAAGGTCACCGAAGTCCATTAGGATCCACTCAGCCTTGTCAAAGCCTTCAATGCTGACCGGCGGATCGCCCATTTCCTTCAGTCCCTTCTCAATCTCTTCGCACACTGCCTGGCCCTGGCGTGGATTCGACACCGAGCAAATGACAAAATAATCCGTAAAAGTGGTGACTTCTCGAAGGTCAAGGACTTTGATCTGGAAGGCCTTCCTCGAATCAGCCAATTGCACGGCCATCTTCCAATTAGGAATATCGGCGGCAGCTGGCAGCGAGTTTAGGGGTGCCTGGTTGGTTGCAACCGGGTCTACGGTCACCTGGTCGAGGTTTTTTGATCGTCGCGGCAGACTTTCTTGCTCTCTCCTGCGCCTAGCGTACTACAGAAAACGGTCGTTTGCCTGCATCCGCTAAGATTGTCTTTCATGTCAGGCCCCGCCGAGCGAATCCTCATCTCCTCCGGCCAGATTCAGAAGCGCGTTCAGGAAATGGCGGCGCAGATTGAAGCTGATTATCCGGAGGGCCCCCTCTACGTTGTCTCCGTTCTGAAGGGCGCCTTCATTTTCGTCGCCGATCTGGTCCGCGCGCTAAAGCGGTCTTCCGTACGCATTGAGTTCATGGGCATCTCCAGTTACGGGAATCAGAAGAGCAGTTCCGGGCAGGTGAAAGTAACACGCGATCTGGACGTCAACATTGAAGGGCAGAATGTTCTCATCGTCGAGGACATCATAGACAGCGGGGTGACGCTGAGCTATCTGAAGCGCCTGCTGGAACAGCGCCATCCGAAATCGCTGGCAATTGCGACCCTACTCGATAAGCCCGAAAAGCGCATTGCACCGGTCGACGTAAAATACACAGGCTTCCGGATTCCGGATGAGTTCGTGGTTGGCTACGGTCTGGACTTTGCGGAAGATTACCGCAACCTGAGCGACATCTGCATTCTGACGCCTGGCGATGATTAGAGCCCGGAACGTTTGGGTATCAACTTAATTTCGAAGAGCTTCGGCCACAGTTTACCGGTAAGGAACAGCCGGTCGCGCTTGGCGTCGTAGGCGATGCCGTTGAGGACATCTACGTGCTGCGCGTGCTCGAGCGGCGTCAATAGCCCTGCCGCATCGATCCAGCCCAGCACACGCCCATCTTCCGGCGAAATACGCGCAATTCGATCGGTCTGCCAGACATTGGCAAGAATTTCGCCACGGACGCATTCCAACTCGTTCAACATGTCTACCTGGCGCGCGCCGTCGTGCACCGTTATGCGCCGTTCTTCCCGCAGAGTGACGGCGTTCCAAATCCGAATCTGCGCCGTGCCATCGCTCATAAAAATCCGCTTGCCATCGTTCGCAAGGCCCCAGCCTTCGCCGGGATACCGAAACTGACGCTGCAACTTGAGCGTGGGTTCGGAATAGACGAAGCCCTGCTGCGCCTGCCACGTCAACTCGAACACCTGCCCCGCCAAAACGGTAATGCCCTCACCGAAGTACTGGGATGCAATCTGGATGCGCCGGAGGACCGTGCCGGTCTGCAAGTTCTCCACGCGCACCTCGGACCGGCCTTCCAGCCCCGTTCCCTCGTAGAGCAACCCGTCGTGAAACTCGAGTCCCTGGGTGAATGCGGCAGGATCGTGCGGATAGACGTGGATCACTCGGACGCTGTATTCGGGAGTAGCGCCGCTTGCGGGCAGGGAGACGGCAAAGGCAAGCACGGCCAGGATGCACCCGGCCACCGGTAGCCGCCGCCTCATGTCGCGGGGACGCCTACCAGGGCTTTTTCACGCCGTTTCGCAACCCCGATGCGATGCGCCTGCGCGGTGGCGAACAAAAGCGCTAGAGTAACCACAAGCAAGACAAGCTGTTGCCACCACGGTAACATTGGATCCGCATCGCTATTCAGCGCGTGTCCAGCCAGGCAACACAAAACATGGACCGTGAAGACTTCAATGGACGCCTGTCCTAATAGCGCAAAAGGCGCGAGAAACGGCAGCGCTGCGATGCGGGTCCCAAATCTGACGAGCAATATCGCTAACGCTGAAAAATTGATGACGCGCGCCGGTCCCAGGCGCCATTTATCAATGAGCCAGCCGTACAAATTAGTATCCATCCATTGATCGACCGGGCAATAGCGGAGTACACAAAACACCACAGCGACGCCAACGGCAAGCCGCACCACCCAAGCGGGGAGACCGCCGCCATCCTTTTCAGGCGGTGAGTCGAGATCCGCGTTCAGGCTCCCGAGCGCCAAGCCGGTCATCCATAACATCTGCCATCCATATAGATCGAAAGAGCCAGTAGAACTCTCGGGCACAGCCATGCCGAAGAAATCGCCCTGCCGGTATACCCACGCGCGCAGGCCGAATTGCGCCGCGGCCCACACGGCAAAGCTAATGAACAGAACGGGGCCCCATCCCCAGCGTCGCGCAATTTTGCGCGCGAGAGGCGTAATCGCCATGAAGATGACGTACATGGGAAGAATGTCGAGCAGCGAGGGCCGGTATTCGAGCAGCAGGGCGGCAAGGATCGCTTCTTTCGGGGAATGCAAATAGTAGGAGAGGAGATTCTCCAAAGCCAAGCGATGAAATCGGACACCGATTCCCGCGACCAGCGTAAACGCGACGGCGAGCAGCGCGCAGTGATAGACGTATACTCTTGCCGTGCGTTTGGCAAGATCTCGAAGGGCGCCCATGGGGCCGCGCTTCTGCTCCACATGGTACTGTAACTGCCCTACCATGAAGGCCGCGAGGAAAATGAACCCCTCCGCACCGGAAACGAAGCCGAAAGTCTGGTTCGAAACTACGCTCGCCTGCGTGGGCAAGTGCGTCAGCGTCATCCAAAGCAGCAGGAACCCGCGCAGGATGTCTATTTCGATCGAGCGCCCGGCTGGTTTGTTCATCCGCTACTTTCTGGATGGCTTCTACGGAAGCCGCGTTGCACGCAAAATCCTTACGGACGCATTACAGCTTTGGCTTTGGCGGCGGAAGATCGCGCGCTTTACACAGGGACGAAAAGCCTTGCCTGCCATGCGTGCCGTCACAGAATGGTTTATTTTCCGCCAGGCCGCAACGGCAAAGCGAAATTACTGAACGGCCGCCTAGTCCATATGTCCCGCCGTCCGCGTCTTGGATGCTGAATTCGCCCTCAATACGGATGGGACCGTTGTTAAATATAGTGACCTTTGCTGCCATGTTTCCCCGATGGTAGCAAAGCATGCGAACCCGCTTACTTATAATTAGCTTTCAGGTATATAAGTGATCCAATTCGTCAACGAGTCCGATAGAGAGCTGTTCGAGAGCGCCATGGCCTTCGCGCAAAAGCAGGTGAAACGGCTGATTGATAACTATCCGGACTTCTATCCGATGTATACAGTCGGCGGAGCCTGGAAGCACGCCGGGCCGGCGTGGACCGGCTGGTGCGACGGATTCCTCCCGGGGATGATGTTCCTGTTCCTGCGGCACCTTGGACCCGATAAGCCCGATTCTAAATTCTGGCTGGAACAAGCCATCCGGTACACCAAACCGCTGGAGGAGCGCAAGAACGACGGCGATGTCCACGACCTGGGCTTCATTTTCTTTTCTACGTACTACCGGTGGCACGCACTCTATCGCGACAAAACCGTCCGCGACGTGTTGGTGCAGGCCGGACGCACGCTGGCTCAAAGGTTTGGCAATACCGGACAATATTTGCGTTCATCGGTGGCGGAAGATTCCATTTTCATCGACATCATGATGAATGTGGGGCTGATCTTCTATGCGGCCCGCGAAACTAACGATAAATTGCTGCGCGACTTGGCCGTGCGGCATTGCATTACTACTCGCCGCTGCCTGGTGCGTGGGGATGGCTCGACGGCGCAGGAAGGGCTATTTGACCTGGAGACCGGCGAGTTTTTGCGCCAGTCCGCTCAACAAGGCTTCCGGGGGGATTCCTGCTGGTCGCGCGGCCTTACCTGGGGGCTTTATGGCTTTACGGTTTCCTACGAGTACAGCCGCGACCCGCGCTTTCTGCACACCGCCGAATCCTGCGCCGATTACTACATCACGCATACGCCTGCCGATGGAGTGCCGCCGTGGGATTACAATGCGCCGCCGGACAACCGATATGTTCTTGATTCGTCAGCGGCCGCCATTGCCGCCGCCGGTCTGTTGCGGCTTTGCCGCTACATTGCGGACCCAATGAAAGGTCATTTCTATTGGTCGACGGCCATCCACATCCTGCGGACGCTTTCCACCAAGTACCTGGCCATCAACGATCCCAAATGGGGTGGCATTTTGAAGGGCGGCGTGTATCACTTACACAAGGGTCTGGGCGTGGATGAGTCCGTCATGTGGGGTGAATATTTCTTCACGGAAGCCCTGGAAGAAGCGCTCCGCATCATGCGGACGCCGTCGGCAACGGTGGTCGTTCATTAGTTTGCAGCGGTTGCTTCGAGAGGTTGAGCCGCCGCTCTAGCATCGAAGCGGCTTCGCGCCGGGGCACTCGGCGAGCACATGCGCGTTAGTACGGATCAAGAATGTGCCGCCTTGTGGACTTCATGAGCAGGTCTTATCATAGACTTAGAAACAGACTTAGAAACAAAAATATACCGGGCCGCTCCAGAGGACCGGCCCTATGGGAGGCAATTCCATGAGAATAGCGGCTGTGATCGCACGCATCCTTCTCGGGGTTATGTTTTTTGTCTTCGGACTGAACGGATTCCTTCAATTCATCCCCGCGCCTCCACCGCCGGGAGCGGCTGGCGTCTTCGTCGGAGCCCTATTCAGTTCACACTTCTACGTTTTAATCTTCGGGACCCAGCTGATCGCCGGCATATTGCTGTTGCTCAATCAGTTCGTACCTCTGGCATTGGTCCTTCTAGCGGCGGTTATCGCCAACATCCTGGTCTTCCACATCACTATGCAGCCCAGCGGCTTGGGGCCGGGCCTTCTCGCTGCAATTCTGTGGGTCATCCTGGCGTTCAGGTTTTGGAGTCACTTAGCCCCGCTTTTCACCCGAAGAGCCGCTGAAGGTTAACCGTCTATTTAAGAGCAAGCTTCGGGATCCGGAACTTTGCGTGCGAAGGCGCTAGGACTGATGTGACTACACTGGGCGTAGGTTTGTGATGAGCTTAACGTCCGGGAAGCAGCCGAAAACGCCAGGTTTAAGAATTTTGTTGGTGGAAAACGACCCGGCAGTGGCCGCACTAACGAAACTGGCATTTGAGGAGGCCGGCCTGAAGGACGGCATCACCAATGTGCGAAACGGCGACCAGGCGCTGGCGTTTCTGCAAAATGCGGAAAGCGACCCGGGCCAGTCTCCACTTAATATCATCTTTTTGGACTTGCATCTTCCGAAAATGTCAGGGCTGGAGGTGCTGCAGGAAATCAAGGCCAACCCGCGTTGGATGGCGACACCCGTAGTGGTAGTTTCCGGATCGGCGGACCCGCTGGAAATCAGGAAAGCCTACGAACTGCATGCCAGCTGCTATGTCCAGAAACCAAGCGACCTGCCTCATTTTCTGGGATTCGCGAAGACGTGCTACGAATTCTGGGGCACCGTGGCGACGCTGCCAACGCGCTCGCGATAGCAGTGCCCCGCCGGCTCATTTCAAAAGCCTGGCGCTCAGTCCGTGGCTAGTAGGAGGCCCAGGACCGGCCGTAAAGTGTGGTCTATAATTGGGCTGACTGAAATAGGGAGGGTGTTACGGCTGTCTCAGATTCGCGACTTCTAGGAATTCTCGAGAGAAATGAGGGGGCGCTCCTAACAGAATGGATGCGGGTGTTGCGAGCATCGGCGTCACGCAGCAATGCCTCCGTTACCGATCAACAACTTGAGGAGAATGCGCGCACTTTCCTGGGGCTGTTGCGGCGCGCGTTGGTGGACGGCAGTGTGATTGACCATTCCGGCGCGGAATGGAAGCATGTAAAGGATTTCATAGCTACTCTATCGCGGCAGCGCGCCGAGGCCGGGTTTACGCCGACCGAGACAGCGACCTTTATTTTTTCCTTTAAAGAACCACTCTTCGTGCAGTTCCGCAAGGAGTTCAGCGGCAGCGTGACGGATCTGGGGGATGAGATCTGGCGCGCTACGGTTCTTATCGATAAGCTCGGGTTGCTGACGATGGAGGCCTATCAAAAGAGCCGTGAAGACATCATCCGGCGGCAGCAACAAGAACTGCTCGAAATCTCCACTCCAGTTGTACGGCTCTGGGAAGGCATTTTAGCCCTGCCGCTGATCGGAACACTCGACAGCGCCAGAACGCAAGTCGTCATGCAAAACCTGCTGGAAGCGATTGTGAGTCATAGCGCGGCCATCGCCATCATCGACATCACCGGCGTGCCCACGGTGGATACGATTGTTGCGCAGCATCTGCTGAAGACGGTGGCGGCGGCGCGTTTGATGGGAGCGGACTGCATCATTAGCGGTATCCGGCCGCAGATAGCACAAACTATTGTTCATCTGGGGGTAGATCTGACGGACGTGATTACGAAGGCGACTTTGGCCGATGCGTTCCAAATTGCTTTGCGGAAAACCGGCTACGGCGTTGCGGCGGCCGACCGGCCCCGGAAAGCTTAGGCAAACGCTTGGAACGGATTCCCATTCTAAAGCTTGGGCAGTTTTTGCTGGTCAGCATTCAGGTCGACATGCATGACCGGCTTGCGCTTTCGCTGCAGGACGATTTGACGGACCGCATTGTGCAGACGGGCGCGCACGGAGTTCTGATCGACATTTCGGCGCTGGACATGGTCGATTCGTTTATCGGCCGCACGCTGGGAAACATAGCCGCGATGGCGCGCATTCTAGATGCGGATACGGTTGTGGTTGGAATGCAGCCGTCCGTGGCCATCACGCTGGTGGAGCTTGGGCTATCTCTGCCCGGAATTCGCACTGCTCTAAACATCGAAAAGGGAATGGACTTGCTGCATGCATCCCGAGACGATCAGGAGGTGAAGGAGATCCTGAGTGCCAGTGGCGAAGCAGGTTAGTATGCCAATCCGCTCGCAAGAGGATGTAGTGATCGTGCGCCAAGCGGTTCGCAAATCCGCGATCGAGGCCGGCATGACACTTGTGGATCAGACCAAGATCGTTACGGCAGCAAGCGAGCTGGCACGGAACGCCTTTATTTACGGCGGAGGCGGAACTGCGCTGATTGAGCAGATGGAAGACGGCGTCCGGCGCGGGTTGCGTCTGACGTTTGAGGATGAGGGGCCTGGAATTGCAGATATCGACCGGGCACTCACGGACGGCTATACCTCCGGCACCGGCTTGGGCCTTGGACTGGGCGGCGCCAAACGGCTTTCGAGCGAGTTCTCCATTTGGTCCGAAGCTGGAAAAGGCACGAGAGTAACAATTACGCGATGGAAAGCGTAGGCAAGCCTCGTCAACCTTCGGTTACAGCAGTTACCGACTCGAGCCAAGTCTACGAGGTGCGCCGCCAAGCGTTGAAGCTGGCGGCCGAGCAGAACTGGGACGAAACGTCCGCAGGCAAACTCGCCATCGTGGTAACGGAAGCGGCAACGAACCTGATGAAGCATGCGCGCCAGGGCGAGATCCTGATTGGCGTCTGTCAACAGGACGGGCGCGACGGTGTTGAGGTGCTTGCATTCGATCGAGGGCCGGGTATCGAAAACATTGAGGCGTGCCTGAAAGACGGCTATTCGAACGCGGGCACATCCGGAGCAGGTTTAGGCGCAATCGCGAGGCTGGCGGATGAATTCGACATTTACTCGCAATCCGGCAAGGGAACCACTCTTGTCGCCCGTCTGTATCCACCGAAGAGCGGCCAAACTGGATCGAACGGCGCCAGCGCACTCCAAACCAGCGCACTCCAAATTGGAGCGGTGCAGGTGCCGGTGAGGGGAGAGCGCGAGTGTGGCGACAGCTGGGGATGGCGAACGGCTGGCGATGGAATGGTGGTCATGATCGCGGATGGCTTGGGGCATGGACCGGACGCGGCGGAGGCCTCGCGCACGGCTGTATCCGCGCTGGCCAGTGCTAAGGATTTGGCCCCGGCGGCGCTTTTGGAGCGTGCGCATAGAGCGCTCCAGCACACGCGGGGCGCCGCCATTGCAATTGCAGCAATTGATCAAAAAGCGAACCAGGTGCAGTTTGCGGGCGTCGGCAACATCAGCGCGGTGATCCTCCAGCCGACCGCCACGCAGCATCTGGTTTCGCACAACGGCACAGCGGGTCATAACGTGCGCAAGATTCAGGAATTCAGTTATGGCTGGTCACCGAGCGCGGCCCTGGTGATGCACTCGGATGGCATTACCACTCATTGGCGCATGAATACGTACCCGGGGCTGGCGCGGCACCATCCAGCTTTGCTGGCGGCGACGCTGCTACGGGATGAGAGCCGCGGCCGGGATGACGCATGCGTGGTGGTTGTCCGTAACGCAAAATAGGTAATTGGTATGTTAACGAGCTCCAGCGTCAATCTTGAGTCCGGACTTCGACGCTTGTTAACCGTCCATATCAGCCGGGAGAACGACGTGGTGACCGCGCGCCAGCGAGCGCGGCAACTGGCCCGGCTCGTTGGATTCGATCATCAGGACCAGATCCGGATTGCCACGGCAACTTCCGAGATCGCGCGCAATGCCCTTCAATACGCAGGTGGGGGGCGCGTGGAGTTTGGCTTCGATTTGGAGAACGACAGAGGGCTCCTTGCAGTACAGGTGCGCGACGAAGGACCCGGCATTACGGACCTGGACAGCATCCTCGAAGGCCGCTACCGGTCACAAACGGGGATGGGCCTCGGGATCGCCGGCGCGCGCCGCCTGATGGACCGCTTTACGCTTAAATCCGCTCCCGAAGGGGGCACGATGGTTAGCTTCGCCAAGGTACTTCCGGCGACAGCGGACCGGTTCGACGCCCAACAAATTGCGCGGATAGGTGAGGAACTCTCCCGCGAGTCCTCTGCTGACGCAGTTGAGGAATTGCGGCGCCAGAATCAGGAAATGCTTGGCGCCCTGGAACTGCTGCGGGCTCGAGACGAGGAGCTCGAGCGACGGCGGGCGGAAGCATCGCACCTAAACCAGGAGCTCGAAGAGACAAATCGCGGAGTCGTGGCCCTCTACGCGGAACTTGATGAGAGAGCGACCGCTCTGCGGCAAGCCGACGAGATTAAGACGCGCTTCCTTTCCTACATGAGCCACGAGTTCCGGACGCCCGTGAACTCAATTATCGCGCTTAGCGACCTGCTGCTGAGACGAGTGGATGGGGACTTGGCGCAAGAGCAGGAGAAGCAGATCGAGTTCATAAAATCCGCCGCGAGAGAGTTGTTCGAAATGGTGAACGATCTGCTCGATCTGGCCAAAGTTGAGGCCGGGAAGGTGGATATACATCCGAGTGCCGTTCAAGTGTCCGAGCTGTTCGGAGCGCTTCGCGGCATGATGCGCCCGTTGACGAATCCGGAGGGGGCGGCTCTGATTTTCGATGAACCCGCTGAGGGCTTATATCTCGAGACAGACGAGGGCAAAGTCTCCCAAATCCTGCGAAATCTGGTTTCGAATGCTTTGAAGTTCACCGAGAAGGGAGAAGTGCGCGTCGAAGCGAGGCGGGAGGACAGCTCCATCTTGTTCTCCGTTTGGGACACAGGAATAGGCATCGCGCCTGACGATCAAGAGCGGATTTTCCACGAGTTTGCGCAAGTGGAGAATCCGGCGCAACGCCGGATCAAAGGTACCGGGCTCGGGCTGCCGTTATCACGAAAGCTTTCTGAGCTGTTGGGCGGTACGCTGAGAGTGACCAGCGAATTGGGCGTGGGGTCGTGTTTCACGCTGAAGCTTCCACTTCCGCCGGTCACATTATCGCGAGGCACGCCAGCCGTTGAAGCGGCTGGCCCGGAGGCAGATACTCCCGGATCGATCCTCATTATCGACGATGAAGAGCTTGCGCGCTATTTGGCGCGGCAGATGTTTCGGGGAACTCGCCACCTTATTACGGAAGCCACGCGGGGCGTGGAAGGCATGGAGAGAGCTCGTTTCGATCAACCAAGACTCATTCTTTTGGACCTTTCAATGCCCGACCGGAATGGTTTTGAAGTGCTCGAAGAGTTAAAGGCAGATCCAGCCACGCGTGATATTCCCGTGGTGATTCATACATCGCGCGCTGCCAGTGCGGACGATCTGGTCCGGCTGGGCAACCGGCACGCGGCCGTGCTGCCAAAACACGCCGGAGACCGCGACCAGGCATTTGCGTTCATCCGCGAACTGCTCGGCGAGCCGCACCTCTTTGCCGACAAAGAATCCTGAGGTCTACAGTGAATTCCCCCATTATCTTGAACGTTGACGATCACGAGGCGGGCCGGTACGCGCGGGGACGCCTGTTAAGCCGCGCCGGCTACATCGTGCATGACGCTTCATCGGGACTGGAGGCCCTCTCAAAAGTGGAATCCCTGCGACCGGCATTGGTGCTGCTCGACGTGAATATGCCCGATATGAGCGGGCTTGAGGTGTGCCGGCGCATTAAGACTGATCTAGCGGTACTGAGAATCGCAGTTCTGCAGTTATCAGCGTCCGCCATTACCGCGGCTGACCGGGTCGGCGGCTTGGACAACGGGGCGGATGGATACCTGATAGAGCCTGTCGATCCCGAGGTTCTGCTGGCCACTGTGCGGGCTCTACTTCGGATTCGAAAAGCCGAAACCGAGCTGGAGGCAGCCAACACGGCGCTGGCACAGGCGAACATCAAGTTGACCGAGCTGAATTTGTCGTTGACGCGCTCAAACGAGGATCTGCAGCGATTTGCGCATCTGGCGAGTCACGATCTGCAGGAGCCCCTAAAGACGATGTCGAGCTACGCAACGTTAGTGCAACGCAGGTACAAAGGCAGGCTGGACGACCAGGCCGACGAGTTTCTAACCCATATCCAAAACGGTGCAATGCGGATGGGTGATTTGATCAAAGGACTTCTGGGGTACGCGGAGGCGGGACAACAGAGCGAGCACGACTGGGCGCCTGTCAGCGCCGAAGAAGTGGTCGCCTTGGCGCTGAACAATCTGGAGCAGTCTATCGCGGAATCGAAGGCGATCGTGACCTATGGCGCTCTGCCGGCCATTCGAGGCGATGGCATGCAACTGACGCAACTCTTTCAGAATGTGGTCAGTAATGGCATCAAGTACCGCCTCCCGGACGAACCGCCGCGCATTACTATCAGCGCCAAAGAAGACGCGGGCCACGGAATTGTCTTTTTTTCCGTGACGGACAATGGGATCGGCATTGCGCCCGCCCATCATAAACAGATCTTTGCTCCGTTCCGGCGGCTTCACGGGCAAGAGGTTCCCGGCAGCGGCATTGGGCTGGCTACCTGTCAACGCATCGTGGAAGGCCACGGAGGAAAAATTTGGGTCGAGAGCGCCGGACAGGGTTTAGGTTCCACGTTCTGGTTCTCTCTGCCCGCAGCGTAATCGCAGAGCTGCGTTTCGCCGTCTTAGCGCGTCCGGAAGCTTCCGGTAGGTTGTTCAACCGCACAGTTGACGCGAAAATGATACAGGGTGCCTGGCGAAAGGTCGGTTAGCGAAATCGTTCTCGCGCGAGCGCCTCCGGGGTCGTTCACGCGCGTGAAGTTGGCCATGACGGCCGCATCGCTGCTGCTGTAATCGACTGGGCAGCCCATGCTGTCGGGCGCCACAAAAGTAACGGCCGCGGATGTCTGAGTCAACTGTGCATCGGGAGTGCCGACGAGCTTCACCGCTCCTTGGGCGGCATCCAGGATATCGATGTCCGCCCCCACGCTGCGTCCATCGCCGGGTGGATTCTTGCAGTCTTGACACCAATTTGCCTTTAAGTGGTAGTCGGTATTTTGAGTATTTCCCAGCACCGTTAGCGGCGCCTGGTAGTTAAGCCAGCCGACAGCGCTGAGCGATTGATTCTTTGGGAAGTAATTTTGCAAGCCTGGCCAATACTCCATCACCTCAGATCGCGTGGCGTGATTTCCGATCATGAGATTGTCTTTCCAAACGTAACTTGGCGTAAATTTGCAATCGGCAAGCGCCTTACCCAACAATCCGGTGCAGGCCCCGATGGGCTCACTGCCGTCCTGCGCCAAGCCGTGCCAGGTGGAGTCAATGGAGAAGATATTGTTTGTGACGGAGACGCCTTCCGTATTGGTGTCAAAGAGCCACATAACAGTAGGGGCGCGCCCCGAATTTCCCACCATCGTGTTGTGATCGACGATGACATCTTCATTACCGGTAGGACCTTCGAGCATCCATCCGGTGGGAGCCGCAGCCTGCCTTGGCACCCAGTAATAGGAGCTGCCGATGTCCCAAGCTAGATTATTTTGAAAGCGAAATCGAAGTATCGGCAAAGTCTGCGGCTCAGAACGCCCGGGCGTGGCGATGCCGGTATTCGTTACACCCGGACCGTGCCTAAACGTGTTGTTTTGAATGTCGATATCGGTAATGCCCTCGCCGTTTATGCTCGTCAAGGCAAGGAACACGGAGGCGGGTGTAATTTCGACCCATTGGCCATCCATGATATTGCCGTTGAAATTGATCCGGCGCCCACCTTTCCATTCAAGCTGCTGCCGCATGAAGTAACTAAGACCGTCCGAGGTGGCGCTCCCATACATATAGGTAAGAGGCGCTTTAAAGTGATTCCTCATGTACGTATAGTCGCCACGGATGCGCGCGTATCCGCCCCCGTCGTCATGGTGCCAGGTGAGTCCGGCGCCTTCAATGTAATTGTTTATCGCGGCATACGGGCCCGGCCCGAGACCACCAATCATGAACGAACTGCCTTCTTGACTTCCCGCCACCGAATCGCGCGAATCGGCAGCCATCACGCGCGTGATGGAGCCACTGCTAATGTCGACGCAAGCGATAACGCCGACATTCGTTTGTCCAACACTGTCTTTCTGCCAGGCATCGCCATTACCGCAAGTGTTATTGGTTGTGCCGGTTACCACTCCCGAAGCGCAGGAGCCGCCGGAACAAGCCGCGGCGAGACCGGCAGGCAGCCAAACCGTAAAGGCGTTTGCATGTGTCATGTCGAGCCCGATAAAGGCGCGTCCGCTGCCAGACCCGGCGATCGTTATAGCGCGCGGCGCGGAAACTGGCACCGGGCCCTGACCCATGTTGTGGACGCCCGCCGCGACCGTTAGCGTGGTGTTACTGGTCTTCTTAGCGGCGAGTCCGGAATATTCGGAGTGATAGTAGACAAGTCCATCAAGATAGGAATCTACCAGCCCCATGTTGAGGCCATCCCAGAACCAGCCGCGCGTAATCCGATTGGGTGTCCCTTGGCCATGAATGTAGGTGCGATCGAAAATAATATTCGAATCGTTTGGATAGGAAACGATGAGGTTATACCAGGTTAATGGATCGCTGGCCGTATGCGCTTCCGGGGAATCGGCGGTAGTTACTTCAATCCCGGGGCCGATGCGAATAGAGGAAGTCATGTTCTCATAGTTGCCGTCGTTACTTCCGAACATAAGAACCGTGCTGGTAAATCCGAGAACGCCGACATTCGATACCGGCGAAACAAAGGAAGCCATCTTTGACTTCCACGCCGGAGTAATGCGAGTGTGCTCCGGCGGCAGCTGCGAATCCGGAGTGGCGCTACGGACAATAATATATTTCAACGCTCTCGGAAACGGCGCCCAATAGAAACCTTGCGCCTTGTTAACGCCTTGAGAGGTGAATACCATCGGCGTGGTGCGGTCGCTGCATTTGAGCTGGACGGTGTTCGTCGCGCTATCGACAACGTGGACATAGTACACTTGCCCCGAGACGATTCCGGCGCCAAACTCGCACGATGTGCTAGCGGGGTATGAGACCAGCGCGGCATAGCTTCGGCCAAAAACGACGCCTTGATTTTCGGTCAGCTTCGGAGTTCCGCCCAGAGTGATCGTTCCCGCGGAAACATTCACGTTCGCCGGCAACCAGGTCTGCACATCCGGCGGTTTGGAAGCGAACTGATAGTTCCCGGCAGTGCAAACAGTTCCGGCTGGAAGGTTGATGACCGTGCCCTGCGTGGCCTGCCGGGCTATCGCGGCGACATAGGCTTTACCGATGTCGCTGCAATCCGAGGCCACGGTGTAAGTGGCGTAGCCGGCGGTGTCCGGATAGCTGGTGTCGAAAGTCGCGGGCGGGACCGGCACCGCGGGATGGACGGCTGGTAGCGGCAGTGTGGCAATCGTAGTCCCAACGCCGGAACTCCACTTTTTTCCATCGGCGCTGATTTCCGGACAGATGTTGTAGGTGGTTGCCGGCCTCAGGCCTCCGACAATCATTTTGACCCCGGTATAGTAAGCGCCTCCTTTTTCAAGCGGCTGGACCAAACCGCCCTTGCCGCCGGCGCACGAAGCGGGCGATATGGTGGAGCGTGAACGCGCGAAGTTAAACGGCCCGCTAGCGTCAAAGCCAAGCCGTACAACCGAATGAGACAAGCCGTCGGTTCCAGTAATCGTCACAGCAGGAGCTTGCGCGAAAGCGCCAGCCGCGAATAGCAAAAGCAAGACAAAATGACGCATGCCTATCCGAGAATCACCATATTCCATTGTCTGACGGCGAAATCCGCCGAAATTGTTCGCATGGTTGTGGTGGCAATCGGCTTCGTTGCGGCAAGTACAATAAATAGGTTCAATGAGCACTTCGCTGAGCGCGACCCACCGCTCGGAGGCGGCGGAAAGTATACGCCGTACGCCGCGCTTCTACCGGCCTGAGTTGGATGCGCTCCGCTTCTTCGCGTTCGTGTCCGTGTTCATCTGCCACGGGCCAAGCATCGGACCAATGCTGAACGGCGCGACGTGGCAGCGCCTGATCGCGGAGAATTTGCCGATCCTGATTCACGCCGGCTCTTTCGGCCTGTGCCTTTTTTTCCTGCTTAGCGCGTATCTGATTACGGAGCTGCTGATAAAGGAGCGGGAACGAACCGGCACCATACATCTGAAGGCCTTCTACGTACGCCGGATACTGCGAATATGGCCCCTCTACTATCTAGGCGTCGCAATCGGAGTCGTCTGTAGCATATATTCTCCAGCGCTCTATGGCCTCAGCTGGCTGCACCTGTCTTCCCTGCTTTTTTTCTTTGGGTGGTTCCCAGGCCCTAGCCTGCGCAGCCCGATCGCCCTGCTTTGGAGCATCTCCATTGAGGAACTTTTCTATTTGATCTGGCCAAGCGTCGCCAAGGCCGGCGGCGTTCGCCTGATCGTACTTACATCGCTCTTGATTGTCCCGCTTTCCTTCACGGCAACATTTTTCTCCTCGGACCCCTGGCGCAATCCGGTAATCCAGTTTTTATTTTTTGCACTTGGAGGACTGCTGGCAGTGGGGCTCCGCGACCGCCCGCTTTCAATACCGGCAGCGCTGCGCATCGTCCTGTTCCTAGCCGCCTTGCCATTGGCGTTCGTCGCAGCTTCGTACATTGGAGGCTTCCGAGGCCCGCTCACCGGTATCCGGTCGTGCCTCACTTTCGTCTTGGCAGCCTTAAGTTGTCTGCTTGTGTTCTTTTCTTTTTTGGGATTGCCGGAGAAATATTTGCCTAAGCCGGTCCTTTATCTCGGCAGGATCTCTTACGGACTTTATGTCTTTCATTACTGCTTCATCCTGCTTGCCGAGCACCTGATTCGAATGCTGCCCTGGCGCAATACCGCGTTCAACATGCTCGGAGTTTATGTCTTTGCGCTGACCGGCACAATTGCCGCCGCAGCGCTTTCCTACCGCTACTTTGAGACACCTTTTCTTAAATGGAAGGACCGGTTTACGTTTGTCCTTTCCCGTCCGACTTAGCTTCCTGAAGCGCGGGAATACGCTCAATGCCGTTTAGTTAGGGAAATTCGTGCGTGACCGAGCATCGTGGGCGCTGACGCTTCCGGCTCGGAGTCAACAGTTTGGACTGTTGGAAGAGTGACGCCCACTATCAGTTTCATTCTTAAGTAATGACATTGCGCTTACGCTTCCCGCTCCGTAAACGGCCTCTTTTTTAATTTAGTTCGAGATTGCAATTTGATAAAACAGCGCATATAATTCCAGACACGGTGATGCAAGATGGCGTCCCGAGTCGGGTTGGAGGTGTTCCGCGATGAAAAAGCGCTGGCGGGATTCACCGGTTTTCTCTCCACCGGAGTCGCATGGTGCAAGCGACCCGCTCGCTATTACGGATCTCCGCTCCTGGCGTTTGCGGGAGCCTGTTTCGAACCGGCGTTACACCGTAATGCGTCTGACCACACGAAGCGGTCTGACCGGGTATGGAGAGTGCGCTCCTACGAACGCCAGTCAAATAGCGGAGGCAAAATCCGTCACCGTAGACAGATTGGCATTCGAGGCGGAATTCATCCGCCACCGGCTGGCCGCTGAGCCCGCCCTTGAAGCCGCCGTCAGCAATGCCATGCTCGACATCGTTTCGAAGGCGGCGAAAGTGCCTACTTATCAGTATCTGGGAGGGCCAACCCGCAATCGTGCGCGTGTGCTCGCCCATCTGGAGCAGAAGACCGAAGACGGGCTGCCACGCGCTGTCGAACTAGCCAAGCAGCGCGGCTACAAGGCGTTCACGTTTCCACTTCCCGAGCGCAGCCAAATGACGCGCATTCAAGACCACATCGACGTCATTCGAAAACGCGTAGAACACCTCAAATCTATCGCGGGCGAGGATAGCGATTTTGTTCTAGATGGCGCGGGCTCGATGACTCCAGGCGATGCGGCCGCGGTGGCCACAGCGCTAGAGAAACTGCATCTGCTCTGGTTTGATGAGCCTACCTCCGTCCTGACCAATGACGCGCTATCGAAGATCACCGACGAGAGCGTGATGCCAGTGGGTTTGGGCCGCGATGTACACGATGCCGCGGTGTTTCAAAACCTGCTGAGGTGGGGTTGCATCGACGTTTTGCGCCCCAGCGTTGGGTTGAACAGCGTCCGCAAGATTCGCCGGATGGCTGCGATTGCCGAGACTCATTATGTGGCTGTCTCGCCGCATCATGACGGAGGACCGATCGGCACCATCGCGGCGATTCACCTGGCGGCCAGTCTCCCGAATTTTTTCATCCAGCAGATCCCGCTGCCGGCATCGGATCGTGACCGCGCCATGCGGGCCGCGATTACCGGAGGCGATCATGAATTGGCTAAGGATGGGTTCGCTGCGTTGATCAACAGTCCCGGGCTCGGAGTTCAAGTCAATGAAGCAGCTCTTGGCGAGTACAGCGAGGAGAGCATATGAAGCGGCGTCAATTTCTGGGCGCGGTAGCCGCGGCGGCCGGTAGTTTGGGGACATCGAGCGCGGCAGCCGGGCAGAACTGCCCATGCGTGACGTCAGGTCCGCCGTCGGAGATGCCGCCTGGGTCGGGAGACTTCAAAGATGTAGGAAGCAAGCTCCGCATTACCGGCGTGAAGGTGTATGGCGTGACTCTGGACGCGAAGATTGCGCGTTCCGACCGTCCCTACGTCTTTGTCAAGCTGGAAACCAACCAGGGCATCGTCGGGTGGGGCGAGGCAACTCTGGAAGGCAAAGCCAGTGCGGCCATGGCGTGCGTGCAGGACCTGCGCGAGTTCATCGTCGGCAGCGACCCGATGCAATCCGAACACCTGTGGCAGCTGATGTATATCGGCAGCTTTTACCGGGGCGGCCCGGTGATTGGTTCGGCCATTTCGGGCATCGATCAAGCCATCTGGGATATACGGGGCAAGGCGTTAAACATGCCGGTTTACAAACTGCTCGGCGGCCCGGTGGATCCACGCGGCGTACGCGGCTATTATCATGCGCAAGCCTGGACTTTGGAGGCAGCCAAGGCCCTTCGTGACCAGACCGTCGCGGCGGGAGTGACGGCGCTTAAATTCCAGTTGCCCACTTACATGGAGTGGATTGAGACGAACGCAAAGCTGACGCGCGCCGTGAAGTCAATGGAAACGTTGCGAGAGGGATTAGGACCCGATCTGGATTTTGCCGTTGACTTCCACGCCAAGCCAAGCCCCAGCGTCTCGGCGATTCTGGTTCGCGAAATCGAACCGTTCCATTTGCTCTTTGCCGAGGAGGTCTGCCCTCCGGAAAATGTTCGCGCCATGCAGCGCGTGGCCAAGCGAACCACTACACCGCTGGCCACCGGAGAACGCTTGATCGCCAGTTATGGATTTAATGAATTGATCGAACTCGGTGTGGTGGACGTACTGCAGCCCGACATCGCGCACGTAGGCGGAGTCACCGCGTTGTGGAAAGTAGGCGCGCTTGCCGATGCCGCCGGCCTTCGCATGGCCCCGCACGCCTGCGAGGGACCCATCGGCGGCATTGCCAGCCTGCATGCGGACGCCGCGATGCCAAACTTCCTGGTGCAGGAAATCTGCGGCGCCGTGCAATCCGGCGAACGCGACCAGGTGTGGGAAGACTTGCTTGGGTTTTCCGCCATGCGCATGGTGGACGGGCGTTATCCGCTGCCGGATAAGCCAGGACTCGGATTTGAATTGAATGAGGCCGCGTTGAAACGCTATCCATTTAAAGGTACAGTTCCGTTTCCGCCTGCATTTGAAGCAGACGGCTCACTCGCTTCGCAATAAGCCGCGCCAGCCGGTGGCGCGACAAATCGCGCAACAAACGTTCTTTCGAAAGAGAGTTCACCATGACCTGGTTCAACCGCCGCGTTGCGGTTCTTGCGTTGTTCCTGCCTATTTGCGCCTACGCGCAAGTGGAGCGCGCCCTGATTGTTGGCACCGTAACGGACAGCAGCGCCGCAACCGTTCCAAACGTCAGCGTGAAAGTGATTGAAGAGAGCACCAACACTTCCATACAACTCCAGACGGACAACGCCGGTGAATATCGCGCCACCAACCTGACGCCCGGCAGCTACACGATCGAAGCGCAAAAGGATGGCTTTAACAAGTTCATCAGCAAGGGGTTCGTCGTTCAAGTCGGCCAGACCGCGCGGCTCGACATCAAACTCCAGGTAGGCAACGTCAATCAGACAGTGGAGGTTACGGGCGAAATCCCGGTACTGCAAACCGAGAACTCGTCGGTTGGCCAGGTGATTGGAACGCAGCCCATCAATGAACTCCCGCTAAATGGCCGGAACTTCGCTCAGCTTGCGATTCTTGCGCCAGGTGTCACCGGCTTGAGCTATGCTCCGGCTGCAACCATCGGGTCCGGTATTCGTCCCGACGAACTTCGGCCCGGCGGCACGACCATTGAGGCGAACGGCGCCAGAGACAGCAACAACAAAGTGATGCTCGACGGTATCGATGACACCGAGATGGTGGCGCAGACTTTTATAGTCCGGCCGAGCGTTGAAGGCCTGCAAGAGTTTCGCGTGATCACCAGCAGCGCGGGCGCGGAGTTCGACCGGGGCGCCGGCGCTGTGGTTGTGACGAGCACGCGATCGGGCTCGAATCAGTTTCATGGGTCGGTGTTTGAGTTCTTCCGGAACTCCGCCCTGGATGCCAAGAACTTTTTCGACCGTGCAAGCGCACCGATACCGCCTTATCGCCTGAACAACTTTGGAGCAAGGCTGGGCGGCCCGATCATACGCAATAAAACGTTTTTCTTTATAGATTATGAAGGCTTCTTTGAGGCTGTGGGACAAACCATTGTCGCCACCGTGCCTACCGCGACCATGCGCCAAGGCAATTTCCAAGGCCAGGGAACGATTTACGACCCATTGACGACTACGCCGGTGGGGTCGAACTATACCCGCACGGCCTTTCCTAACAACAGTATCCCCGCGTCGCGCTTCGACCCAATTGCGGCTCAACTGGTCAGTCTGTATCCGTTACCGCAGACTCCGGGCCTGGTAAACAACTATGTCTCTCAGCCGGTAAAGACGACTGACAATAACCGCGCCGACATCCGCATAGACCACCAGATCAGCTCGAATCAAAACTTCTTCGCGCGCTATTCCATTGATGACGCCCAGATAATCAATCCGAACACGTTTAATAACGTCATCGGCGGCAACGAAGGCCAGTTTGCCGGACCGGATGCCATCCGCGGGCAAAACGGGGCTCTCGCCTATACCAACGTGGTCACTCCAAACATTGTGGCGGACTACCGTTTCGGTTTCACCAGGTTTTCAAATTTCCTGCTGCCCGCCGATCTAACCAGTCCCGTATTCGCGCAAATACCCGGCCGCAACCCTACCGACCCCTCGGCGCCCATCATTAGTCCGACCGGATTCGGCGGGTTGGGCGACTCCCGGTCGATGCCGTTGCTCCGCCGCGAGCATATGTTCGAAAATATTGCGAGCCTATCGTGGCAACACGGCACGCACGCGTTCAAGTTCGGCGTGGATTTCCGGCGCTATTTAATCAGTGATTCTTCGCCGCCCGGCCAAAGCCCGTTCGGGCGCTTTAATTTCGACAACACCTTCACCAACAATCCGTCGGCTCCGGCCGGCACCGGGAACGCAATGGCTTCCATGCTGCTGGGCTTTCCAAGCACTACAGCGCGGGACTTTTTCCTGCCCGGCGTGGCGCACGTATTGACCAGCCAGAACAATTTTTATGTGACCGATACCTGGCGTGTCGGGCGGAAGCTGACTCTGAATATCGGCGTTCATTATGAAATCGATAAGCCGCCCCACGAAGCCAACAATTACTGGGCGAACGTCAATCTCGCGACCGGCCAACTCTTGATTGCCGGAGTAAACTCCTCCGCGACCGCCGGCGTCCAGACCGACTACAAATCGATCAGCCCGCGCTTCGGGTTCGCTTACCAAGTAGATAGCAAGACAGTCGTACGTGGAGGCTATGGCATCTACTACGATCCGCAGTTGGGCGCGGGAACAATCTTACGCCAGCAGCGCCAGTGGCCGTTTGATCTGGTTTATACCATTACGCCCGGCTCACTGTTTCCACAGAACACGGTGTCGCAGGGCTTCGTCAGATTATCGGACATTCCCCCGGCGGTATTTGCGCAACCGTTCGGCACGTTGAAGGGCATTCCCTTCGATTTCCAGAATGCCGATGTACAGCAATACAATGTTGGCGTTCAAAGGCAGATTAACAGCACATCTTCAGTTACCCTCAGCTACGTGGGCGCGCTTGGCCGTCACCTATCCTGGGCTTTTCCCGCGGACCAACCAGCTCCCGGACCAGGCAACATTCAAGCTCGCCGGCCATTCAATACGCTCTACCCCAACGTGTCGACAATCGCCGTCATAGAGTCGACAGGAGCCTCCGAGTTTAACTCGCTTCAAGCCGTATTTGAGAAGCGCTTCTCCAGAGGCATTTATTTCACCGCGAATTATGTCTGGTCGCACAGCATGGATAACGCCCCTTACGACGGCGGCGCGAATGGTCCGGTCCCACAGGATCCAACCAACCGAAACGCAGACTGGGCAAATTCCGACAACGATGCGCGTCAGCGCCTGAACATCTACGGCACTTACGAACTGCCGTTTGGACCCGGCAAGGCGTTTCTGAACAATAACTCGGCCGTAACTCGCTACTTAGTAGGCGGATGGCAAATAAACGGAATCAGTGTAATACAAACCGGATATCCGTTCACTGTGACTGTCACTGGTTCACCCACCAACACCGGCGCAAGCTCGCGGGCAAACATTGTTCCGGGCGCCAGTCTGTATTCCAGCAAGCAATCCATCAACCAGTGGTTCGATCCGGCGGCGTTCTCCATACCCGCGGCTTATAATTGGGGCAATTCCGGAAGGAACATCCTGAGAGGACCGGCTACCGTCAACTTTGATTTCACGATGGCGAAAAAATTCTCCATTCGTGAGAGCAAAGAAGTGAATTTCCGGGCGGAGTTTTTCAATATTTTCAATCATCCGCAATTTACTCTGCCGGCCAGCACCATCGGTTCGGCGGGGGTGGGGACAATCACCGCGACGGCCCGGCCGGCCCGGCAGATCCAACTCGTTCTTAGATTGGTGTTCTAGCGTACATCCTACTTCGTCGGGGGGGCAGCGGTCAGCTACGATTCGCGCCCGTCTGGCGGCTGGTTAGGCGATAATCGAGACTTGGCGATACAAGTAGCGCTGAATCACCGTACTTCCTATAAATACGACAGGCGGATAAACCTAGGTCCGCAGGTGGTGCGTTTGCGCCCGGCCCCACACTGCCGCACACCAATCTTGAGCTATTCACTCAAAGTCACGCCGGCAAACCACTTCATCAACTGGCAGCAGGATCCGCAGAGCAATTACCTGGCGCGATTGGTGTTTCCCGAGAAGGCGGACGAACTGGTAGTGGAGGTCGATCTCATAGCCGAAATGGCGGTGATCAATCCGTTTGATTACTTTTTGGAGCCGTACGCCGAGGAATACCCCTTCACTTACGAGGCGGCACTGGCGAAAGACTTGGAGCCCTACCGCGCCTTGACGCCGATGGGGCCGCTGCTGCAGAAATTTGTCGACAGCGTACCGCGTGTAAAACGCGGCAGTGTGGATTTTCTGATCGACTTGAACCGCCGGGTACAGAGCGAGATCGGGTATACGATACGGCTGGACGCGGGTATTCAGAGCAGCGAGGAAACGCTCGAACTGGGGATCGGCTCCTGCCGGGATTCGAGCTGGCTATTGGTGCAGATTTTCCGGCAGCTCGGATTAGCGGCGCGGTTCGTCTCAGGCTACTTGATTCAGCTGGTAGCCGACGTTAAGTCGATCGACGGCCCGTCCGGGGCGAGCAGCGACTTCACGGATTTGCACGCGTGGGTCGAGGTGTATCTGCCTGGCGCGGGATGGATCGGATTCGATCCCACCTCCGGCTTGCTGGCGGGTGAAGGCCACATCCCGCTCGCCTGCACGCCGGACGCTTCAAGCGCTGCACCGATAAACGGCCTGGTAGACCCGTGCAACGTGGACTTCCATCACTCCATGTCGGTCCACCGCGTGAACGAAACGCCGCGCGTCACCAAACCCTATAGCGAGCAGGAGTGGCGCGCGATTGAAGAGCTGGCGCGCAATGTGGACGCCGACCTGGAGGATGGGGACGTTCGTTTGACGATGGGCGGCGAGCCTACCTTTGTCGGCATCGATGAGCCGGACAGCCCGCAATGGAACGGCGACGCGCTGGGCCCGCTGAAGCGCAACCGGGCCGTGACGCTCATCCGGCGGATCCAGAAAAGAAAAGCCCCCGGCGCGTTGCTGCATTTTGGACAAGGCAAATGGTATCCGGGCGAACCGCTGCCGCGCTGGGCGCTAGGTTGTTACTGGCGGGTGGACGGCGTGCCGATTTGGGAGAACCATGAGCTCATCGCGGAAGAAGATAAAGACTACCGGCTTGATCAGGCAGACGCATTGCGTTTCGCAAAGGCGCTGACGCAGCGGCTGCAAGTGAACGCCGAAAACATCATCCCGGCTTATGAGGACGCGTTTTATTATCTGTGGAGAGAGCGCCGTTTGCCGGTAAACGTGGATGCCCTGGATTCCAAGATAGACAATCCTCAGGAACGAAAACGCCTGGCGCGCGTATTCGAGGAAGGGTTTGCGGACCCGGTGGGCTATGTCTTACCGCTGCGGCGTCGAGGAGAGGTGGGCCAGCAGTACTGGTCGAGCCAGCCCTGGTTCGTGCGGCCGGACCGGCTGCTGCTGGTGGAAGGAGATTCGGCTATGGGCTACCGGCTGCCGCTGAATTCCCTGCCCTGGGTTGCTCCGGAAGATACCGAATACGACTACGACGCCGATCCGTTTGGCGAACAGATTCCCCTGCCGGCGCGGCCGCCCCGGCGGATGGACTTATTTGCCGAGGATGTGTTCGAGGAAAACGCCGCCTCTCCCGGCGATTTGGCGCTAGCTGCTCCTAAAGCGGGCACTTCCGCCAGAGGCACTTCCCGGCCGGCGCTGTGCGTGCAAGCGCGCGAAGGGCGGATGCACGTATTTCTTCCGCCTACTCAGAACCTGACGGATTATCTGGACCTGATCGCAAGCATCGAAGACACTTGCGCCTACCTGCAAATGCCGATCTGGCTGGAGGGCTATACGCCGTCGCACGATGCACGGCTGCACGTCCTAAAGATCACCCCGGACCCGGGCGTCGTGGAAGTTAACATTCCGCCTGCCCGTAATTGGGAGGAATTGGTCGAAACCACCACTACTGTGTATGAAGAGGCGCGCGAAAGCCGTCTGGCGACCGAAAAATTCATGCATGACGGCAAGCATACCGGGACGGGGGGCGGCAATCATATTGTGATCGGGGGGGCTGCTCCCACCGATAGCCCCCTGCTGCGCCGGCCCGATCTGCTACGCAGCCTGGTGTCGTTCTGGCAAAATCATCCTTCGCTTTCCTATCTGCTTTCCGGCCTGTTCATCGGTCCCACGAGCCAGCATCCACGCGTGGACGAGGCGCGCATGGACTCGCTATATGAGCTGGAGATCGCCTTCAACCAGATGCCGGACGGCCCTTGTCCGCCCTGGCTAGTGGACCGGTTATTCCGCAATTTACTCGTGGATATGACGGGGAACACGCACCGCGCCGAGTTCTGCATCGACAAACTGTATCCGCCGGAAACGGGGGCATCGCGCCTGGGATTACTGGAGTTACGCGCGTTTGAGATGCCGCCCCACCCCAGAATGAGCCTGACGCAGAACCTGTTGCTGCGGGCGCTGGTCGCAAAATTCTGGGAAGAGCCTTATGAAGGGCAACTGATTCCATGGGGCACCGCGCTGCACGACCGTTTCATGCTGCCGCATTTCGTAACACAGGATTTTCACGATGTGCTGGCCTTTCTGCGCCGCTTCGGCTACGCCTTTAAGGAACGCTGGTTCGAATCGCACATTGAATTCCGGTTTCCGAAGGTGGGCGTGATTTCGACGCAGGGAGTAACGCTGGAGTTGCGGCAGGCACTGGAACCGTGGCATGTATTAGGCGAGGAGGCGGGACAGAGCGGAACGGTGCGGAATGTAGACTCTTCGCTGGAGCGAATGCAAGTGAAGGTCAGCGGCTTGACCGGCACGCGTTACACGGTAACCTGTAACGGGCGCAAACTGCCGCTGCAACCCACCGGAATGCCCGGAGAGGCAGTGGCGGGGGTGCGCTATCGCGCCTGGCAGCCGCCCGCATGCCTGCATCCGACAATTGGAGTCCATGCACCTCTGGTATTCGATATCGTGGACGACTGGAACGGGCGGTCGGTGGGCGGCGGAACGTACCATGTCACTCATCCCGGCGGCCGGAACTACACGGTGCGTCCAGTGAACGCATATGAAGCGGAAGGCCGGCGTTTGGCGCGTTTCCAGGAATCGGGCCATACCGCGGGGCAGATGACTCCACAGGAAGAAACGCCCAACCCGAATTTTCCCATGACACTCGATTTGCGTTGGCCCACAAGGCAGGAATCGAAACGCCCGCGCACTGGGGCCGCTAGCGCGTGATCTCGGACCTACTCCAACTCTCGCTGCCTGGACCGCCGGTCTACGACGAGTTGTCCTCGGACGGGATCAGACCGCGTGCGCATTGGGACTCTTTTATCCAATCGCTACAGGTAATGGGTCCGGAGGAACTGGCGCGCCGTTGGGGCCGGGCGGAGCGGCGCATCCGGGAAAACGGCATCACGTACAACATCTATAACGACCCGCAGGGTGCGAACCGGCCCTGGGGCATCGACGCGATTCCCTTTCTGATTGCACCCGGAGAATGGCGCGGGATCGAAGCCGGCATTATCCAGCGCGCGCAGTTGCTGAACTTGCTGCTGGAGCAGTTATACGGTTCGCGGAAATTGATCTTGAACGGCGATCTTCCGGCGGAACTGCTGTTTGCCAATCCCGCTTTCCTGCGGCCGCTGGCGTCCATTTCCGTCCCGAAGCAAAGCTACCTGCATCTGCTGGCGGTGGATCTGGCGCGTTCGCCGGATGGGCAATGGTGGGTGCTGGCGGACCGCACGCAAGCGCCTTCGGGAGCGGGCTACGCGCTGGAGAATCGCACCATCGTTTCCGACGTTTTGCCGGATATGTTCCGTGCCTCCAACGTGCGGCGCCTGGCCGGATTCTTTCGCGCACAGCGAGATGCGTTAGTCAACATGGCCGGTACCGAAGATCCTCAGATCGTGTTGTTGACGCCGGGTCCGTACAACGAAACGTACTTCGAGCATGCCTACCTGGCGCGCTATTTGAGCTTCACGCTGGTGGAGGGGGCCGACCTCACGGTACGCGACCGGCGAGTGTATTTGAAGACGGTGCAAGGATTGCGCCATGTCGATGTGATTTTGAGAAGGGTAGACGATAGCTTTTGCGATCCGCTGGAACTGCGTGGAGATTCTTTCCTCGGCGTAGCGGGATTGGTGGACGCCATTAGCGCGGGCAACGTCAAAGTGGCGAACGCGTTGGGCAGCGGCGTGATTGAAACCGCGGCCATTATGCCTTTTCTGCCGGGCCTCTCCTGGCAGTTGCTGGGCGAGCCGCTGAAATTACCGTCGGTCGCGACATGGTGGTGCGGACAGGACTATGCGCTCGAGTGGGTGCTGGAAAATCTGGACCGGGTGGTGGTAAAGCCGGCGTTTCCGCTGCGCGGCATGGAGCCGGTATTTGGCGCCGACCTGGCGAAGGCGGAAAAAGAGAAACTAGCGGACCGGCTGAGGGCACGGCCCTATGAGTACGTGGCGCAGGAGCAGGTGGCTCTTTCCACGGCTCCGGTTTGGGACAAAGGCCACTTGTATTCGCGAAACCTGGTACTGCGAACATACGTGCTGAATACGGGATCGGGTTGGATGGCAATGCCAGGGGGCCTGGTGCGGGTAGCAGGCGCGGACGGCCCGGTGGTCTCCATGCAGCAAGGGGGGCACAGCAAAGACGCCTGGGTGCTGTGGGATAGCCCGGTGGACACGTTTAGCATGCTGCGGCCGCGCGACCAACCGGTGGAGCTGCGGAGCCGGGCGACCGATTTGCCTAGCCGCGTGGCCGACAATCTTTTCTGGTTAGGCAGATATGTGGAACGCGCTGAATGCAAGGCGCGGCTGCTGCGCTGCATCATGACGCGGGTGCGGGGCGCTAATGACGCTGAATTGGGCTGCCTGTTCCGGCTGCACGGCTGCCTGGAGACCAAGCACAGCAAATTGCCCAAGGGAAAAGTGCCGACGGCTGCCGATCTGGAGCGGGAAATCAGCTCTTTCATGACTGACGAGAAGCGGCCCGACAGCCTGCGCTCAACCTTGGCGGAAGCGTACCGGGTAGGCGGCAACGTGCGCGAACGGCTATCGATGGACATGACACGGCTGTTGGGCAAGCTGGCCGAAGCGGCACGCATCGAAGAGGGCCTTCCTTTTGTGGAATATCCGGCCGTGCTGACGAGCTGCCTGGAATTGCTTTCCGCGTTTTCGGGAATGGAACGCGAAAACATCACGCGCGGGCCGGGGTGGCTATTCCTGAGTCTGGGGCGCCGGTTGGAGCGAGCCATGTACCTGGTTAGGCAGCTCGACGAATTTACAAGGCCTATCGACGAAGACAACTGGCCGGTGCTGGAACTGATGCTGGAGGTGGCGGACAGCTCCATGACCTACCGGCAACGCTATTTCACCAGTTTGCAACCCGCTCCAGTGCTCGAGGTGCTGATGACCGACGAAACGAACCCCCGGTCGCTGGCCTTCCAGTTGATCCATTTAGCGGATTTATACGGCAAGCTTCCGCGGCATGTACCGCGCGATTTGCGCGCCATCCAGCGAGCCATGGATGTGCTTAAACGAGTGGACCTGCGAAAATTAAAATATCCATTGCCCGGCGAGGAACAAACGGAATTAAATCAGGCAGGGCAGGCACAGCTTGACCGGTCATTGAAAGACCTCGAAGATCTGTTGCCTTCCTGGTCAAACAACGTTTCCAGCACTTATTTTAGCCATGCGCGCACATTTGCGATCACGATCGGCGGATGACCTACCGAATCGTTCATAAAACGACGTACAAATACAAGAACCCGGTTTCGGTGGGGAGCCATGCCTTGTATTTGACGCCGCGTTCGCAGCCGCACCACCGCTGCACGTGGCACGAGTTGAAAATCAAGCCGGAGCCGCCGGACCGCACCGAGCGCGTGGATTACTTCGGCAACCACATCACTTTCTTCACCATACAGCAACCCCACGACGAACTTGAAATAGAGGCGCGCAGTGAGGTGACAATAGAGGAAGACGAGAAGGGTTGGCCGGAGCGATCGCCCGCCTGGGAAGAAGTGGCCAAGTCCATGGTCACCGACTTCAGCCCCGCGGGACTGGACGCCTATCAGTTCGTATTCGAATCGCCGCGCATCCGGCCGAACGCCGAACTCGCGGCATACGCGGGCATATCATTCACGCCGGGCCGGCCCTTGGCGGAAGCACTGCTGGGTCTGACCAAGCAGATTTTCACGGATTTCAAGTTCGATTCGAAGGCGACCAACGTCAGGACCCCAACCGAGGACGTATTTCGCAAGCGGCGCGGTGTCTGCCAGGATTTCGCTCACTTGCAAATTGCCTGCCTGCGTTCATTGAATCTGCCGGCGCTGTATGTGAGCGGCTATTTGCGAACCTATCCGCCGCCAGGGCGACCCAGGCTGGTCGGCGCGGACGCGTCCCATGCCTGGGTATCCGTTTACTGCCCGAATGCGGGCTGGTTGGATGTAGACCCGACCAATAATCTAGTTCCGTCGCAAAGCCATGTCACTTTGGCGCGGGGCAGAGATTATGGCGATGTCTCGCCAGTGCGCGGCGTGATTCTGGGCGGCCGTGACCACACGCTGAAGGCCGGAGTGGACATGGAACCAATAGCGGAGTGACAGGTGTTCGACGAGCTTGAGGCCGCAGTACAGCGCGTCTACCGGTGCCGGTGCGGAAACGTGGTTTTCTTCCAGAACAGCTCTTGCCTGAACTGCGGCGCCGCGTTGGGATATGAGCCGCATTTGGGCCAGGTGTTTCCGCTGGAGCCCGGCAGGCAGAGCCGGACCTGGCAATTAATGGCACATCCCCAAGAGATCTATCAGCGTTGCGGGAATCTGCTTACGGCCGCAGCTTGCAACTGGCTGGTGAAAGTGAATAGCGAGGGAAACGGACAGGTGAACTCGCTGTGTGTCTCGTGCCGGTTAAATCGCGTTATCCCCGACCTTTCCTTTCCCCAGAACGAGCTGTTGTGGGGGCGGATTGAGGTGGCAAAGCGCCGAGCACTGTCGTCGCTAGTTGCGCTGGGACTGCCGATGGCTTCTCGCGTCGAGGATCCACAGCAGGGACTGGCATTCGAGTTTCTACGGTCTCTGGCGGGCGGTCCGACGGTGCTGACCAGGCATGAAAACGGAACGATCACGCTAAACATAGAAGAGGCCGACGACGCCACGCGCGAGCAGAACCGCGTCGAAATGCGGGAGCCGTACCGCACTCTGGTCGGACACTTCCGGCATGAGGCCGGGCACTATTATTGGTATCGCCTGATTGCCGGAACGCCTTGGCTGGATCGCTTCCGGAGCGCATTCGGCGATGAGCGCGCCGAATACCTGGCGGCGCTCGAAAGTCATTACGCGGAAGGGCCACGGCGGGATTGGCCGGAACAGTACGTCACCGGCTACGCGAGCATTCACCCCTGGGAGGATTGGGCGGAAACGTGGGCACACTATCTCCACATGCTGGATACCTTAGGGACGGCCATCAGCTTCGGTCTGAGACCCGAGGGAGTAGCCATTCCGTTCGAAGCGTTCCGGGCAGACGCCCTGTCCCGCATTGAACCCGCGCTCATCGAGCAACTGCAGGAGGGTGACGCGACACGTTTTCTGGCATTTCTGAATGCCTGGCTGAAGCTGACGGCGGCGCTGAATGAATTGTCGCGCGGCATGGGGCAGCCAGATTTCTATCCGTTTGTGCTGCCGCGCGCAGCGGCGTATAAGCTCTATTTCGTGCATACGCTGATACGATGCTCACGTCACGTGTAAACAATGCGGGGCCAAAAAGATACATGACTAAAACAGTTTCGAGGCGATTATTCGGTAAGGCGGCGGGTTTCTCGCTGGGTTCGGCTGCGGCGGTGGGCTCCGATCTCGCAGAACGTTCAGGCGGCGCTCCGATAGGCAAGGATGGCGCGGACCGCCGGTTTCCGGCCGGTTTTCAGTGGGGCTGCGCCACGGCATCCTACCAGGTTGAAGGCGCCGTGAAAGAAGATGGGCGCAAACCTTCGATCTGGGATACCTTTTCACACACGCCGGGGAAGGTTTTTCAGAACGAAACAGGCGATGTGGCGGACGACAGTTACCATCGCTACAAGGAAGACGTACAGCTTTTAAAGGCATTGGGCGCCAAGGTCTATCGCTTTTCTATATCTTGGCCGCGCGTGTTTCCGGACGGCACGGGGCAACCGAATGACAAAGGTCTCGCGTTCTATCAGCGCCTGACAGATGAACTGCTCGCCAACGGCATTCAGCCTTATTGCACGCTGTTCCATTGGGATCTGCCGCAGGCTTTGCAGGACCGTTTCGGCGGATGGCAGTCGCGCGAGACCTCAAAAGCATTTGCCGCCTACGCAGGCTACGTGGCGGGAAAATTATCGGACCGCATCCATCACTTCTTCACAACAAATGAGTTTGTCTGTTTCACCGATTTGGGTTATAAGGTGGGACAGTTTGCTCCGGGCTTGAAACTGGCGGATGCGCAGGTGAACCAAATTCGCCATCACGGCATTCTGGCGCATGGCCTGGGCGTGCAGGCGATTCGGGCCGCCGCCAAGGCCGGCACGCAAGTCGGGCTGGCGGAAAATGCAACGGTTTATGTCCCGGTCATTGAGACACGCGCGCACATTGAAGCCGCCGAAAAGGCCACCCGGCATCTGAACGCGCAATTCCTAACGGCGGTTCTGGAAGGCAAATATTTAGAAAGCTATTTGAAGACAGCGGGCGCGGCAGCTCCGAAATTCACGGCCGAGGATATGAAGGCGATCGGCAGCCCGGTCGATTTTATCGGGCTGAATGTCTACCAGCCGGACTACGTGCGCGCCACAAATACGGAACTCGGATTCGCGGTGGTGAAGAAGCCCAGTTCCTTTCCGCGCATGGCCTCTCCCTGGTTGTATATCGGGCCGGAAGTGATCTATTGGGCGGTTCGCAATGTCAGCAATGTTTGGAAACCGAAGGCCCTTTATATCACGGAAAACGGTTGCTCCTCGGATGATGTAGTGGCGGCGGACGGCCATATTTATGACACGGACCGCGTCATGTATTTGCGCAACCATCTGGCGAATCTGCAGCGCGCGGCAGCAGAGGGCTATCCGGTGAAGGGCTATTTCTTGTGGAGCCTGCTGGATAACTTCGAATGGGCGGACGGTTATAGCAAACGCTTCGGAATACACTATGTCGATTTCAAAACCTTGAAGCGAACGGCGAAGCTAAGCGCCGAATTTTACAAAGCGGCCATCGCCGCTAATAGTGTGGTTTAGTGGACCACAAATAAAATAAACATATATGAATCATGAGGAAAAGTTAGACAAGCTAGCCGAGGTTGCTGTCCGGATCGGGCTTGGATTGGCGCGCGGACAGGAACTGGTAATGACCGCGACGCTGGACACGGTCCCGCTGGCTCGGCGCATTACGGAACACGCGTACCGGGCAGGCGCCGCTTTGGTGACGACTCTGTACACGGACGAAGACGCGACTTTGATGCGCTTCCGGCATGCGCCGGATGACAGCTTTGACCGGGCGGCGGACTGGCTACA
The DNA here is from genome assembly GCA_035316385.1 of Bryobacteraceae bacterium. Taxonomy (GTDB): domain Bacteria; phylum Acidobacteriota; class Terriglobia; order Bryobacterales; family Bryobacteraceae; genus Bog-105. The sequence continues at coordinate 38,310 of DATHIZ010000129.1, forward strand.
GGAAGGCGTTGCCCAGGCTTACCGCAAAGGGGCCGCGCGGCTGGCGATCGCAGGTTCGAATCCGGCGCTGCTCGCAAAGGAAGATCCGGGTAAGGTATCGCGGGCAAACCTTGCTTTCTCAAAGGCCATGCGTCCGGCGCTCGACCTGATCACGCGGCATGAAATCAATTGGACAATTATTCCGTGCGCTACGGCTGCCTGGGCGCGCAGTGTGTTTCCGGATGTGCCGGAAGCAACTGCGGTAGAGAAGCTGTGGAATGCAATTTTCGCGGCGGTCCGGATTGACACGCCCGACCCGGTCGAAGCGTGGCGGGTGCATACGGCGCACTTGAAAGAACGCGTGGAAATACTGAATAAAAAGCGTTTCGCGGCTTTGCAGTACCGCGGACCCGATACAGATCTACGCGTGGGCTTGGCAGACGATCATTTGTGGCTGGGAGGTGGAACCACAGCGAAGAACGGCATTCCTTGCATGCCGAATATGCCTACCGAAGAAGTGTTCACCACACCACACAAGGATCGCGTGGAAGGAAGAGTGAAGAGCAGCAAACCGCTTTCTCACCAAGGCACGCTGATTGAAAACATCGAGGTTCGCTTTGAAGGCGGCCGGATCGTGGAGGCTTCGGCGAAAACCGGGCAGGCGGTCTTGCAGCGGATGATCGAAACCGATGACGGCGCCCGGCGGCTGGGCGAGGTGGCCCTGGTGCCACATTCGTCGCCTATCTCGAAAAGCGGCCTGCTATTCTGGAACACGCTCTTCGATGAAAATGCGGCGAGTCATGTCGCCCTGGGCCAGGCCTACAGTACCTGCATCAAAGACGGCGACGATATGGACGCGGCACATTTGGCGGCCAAAGGCGCTAACGAAAGCTTAATTCACGTTGACTGGATGATTGGCTCGGGCCAGATGGATGTGGACGGCATCGCCGCGGATGGAGGCGCCGAACCACTGATGCGGAACGGCGAATGGGTTCAATAGTGCGTGACTAAGCCGCAGGCGGACATCGTTATCGTTGAACCGGGATTTGCCGCCCGGAACTGGTGGCTTTTCCGGCAGGCTTTCATTGCCGCCTATCAAGATAACTGTTTCGGCATCGCCAAAGGCGCCGCCTATTCGTTTCTGCTGTGCCTTTTCCCGATCTTGACCACCATCACGGCGCTGCTGATTGAAGCTAAAGCGGAGTCGGTAGTGCGTGTCATAGCCAAGTTCGCCCAGGAGATTTTGCCCCCCGGAACGGAGGACATTGTGCTTTCGCGGCTGCGCGACCGGGCAGGCCGAGGCGTTACGCTGCCCGTGGTAGCCATTATTTTGTCCCTGTGGGCTGGATCGGGAGCCATGGCGAGCTTAATGGAGGGGTTTCAGGCGGCTTACCGCATCCCCTCCGGCAGGCCCTTTCTCAAGCAACGGGCCATGGCCATATTCCTGGTTCTAATTGCCGCATTTCCGTCAGTAGGCGCCTCTTCGTTAATCTTGTTTGGCAATCGAATTGAAGCGGCTTTTATCCACTGGACAGGGGTTTCCGATATCAGCGGTCCGGTAGAACTGGTCTGGCGCGTGGGGCGCTACGTGCTGGCTTTCTGCACCACTACCTTTGTGACAGGGCTGCTTTATTATTTTGGTCCGAACCACCGGCCGGAGCCTGTATATGCGGGACGGCGGCCCCATGAAAAGGGTCCCTCCCGGTTCATGCGGGTATGGCCGGGAGCCTTTCTGGCTACCGTTCTCTGGCTGATTTCCACCGCCGGCTTTGCCTGGTACGTGGGCCATATCGCAAACTACAACATCTTCTATGGAAGCATTGGAGCGGTGGTTTCGCTTCTGGTCTGGCTCTATGTGCTGGCGTGCATTACGCTGATCGGATGCGAGTTCAACGCCGAGCGCGAGCGGATTGGGTCTGTAGCCTTATCCGACTAACTCTCTATAATACTTGGTAGTGCCATTCAAGTTAGAGATCGACTACCAACCGAGAGGCGATCAACCGGCAGCAATTGAACAATTGACTCGCGGTTTGCTTGATTCGGAGAAGCATCAGACGCTCCTGGGCGTCACCGGATCCGGCAAGACTTTCACCATGGCCAAAATTATCGAGGCTTTTGAAAAGCCCGCGTTGGTTTTGGCGCACAATAAGACCCTCGCAGCGCAGCTTTACCATGAATTCAAAACGTTCTTTCCCGGGAGCGCCGTAGAGTACTTCGTCAGCTATTACGACTACTATCAGCCGGAAGCATACATTCCTTCGGGCGACATCTACATCGAAAAAGAGGCGACGATCAACGACGAGCTGGATAAACTGCGCCTTTCCGCTACCCGTTCGTTGTTCGAACGGCGTGATTGCGTCATCGTAGCCAGCGTCAGCTGCATCTATGGCCTGGGGTCGCCCGAAGCATATTATGGCATGCTGCTCATGCTCGAGAAGGGACAGAAGATCGGCCGCAAAGAACTGCTGCAGCGGTTAGTAGAAATTCTGTACGAGCGCAACGATCACGATTTCAAGCGCGGCACGTTCCGGGTGCGTGGAGACGTGGTGGAGCTTTTCCCCACCTATGACGACAACGCTTACCGGATTGAGTTGTGGGGCGATGAAATCGAATCGCTCAGCCAAATAGATCCGCTGCTGGGACAGGTGAAGCAGACTTATTTGCGCCTTCCCATCTACCCGAAAACGCACTATGTCATGGACGCACCCACTCGCGCGCAAGCCATGACAAGCATTGAGAACGAACTGCAATGGTGGCGCAAAGAGCTGGAAGACTCGGGGAAGTTGATTGAGGCGCAGCGTATCTACCAGCGCACTATGTTCGATCTCGAGATGATCAAGCAGATCGGCTATTGTCACGGAATAGAAAACTATTCGCGGCACTTTTCAGGACGGCTGCCGGGAGAAGCGCCGCCCACGCTGCTCGACTATCTGCCGAATGATGCGCTGCTGTTCATCGACGAAAGCCACCAGACCATTCCGCAAGTGCAAGCCATGTATCATGGCGACCGCTCGCGCAAAGATGTGTTGGTGAATTACGGATTCCGCATGCCCAGCGCTCGCGATAACCGCCCGCTTACGTTCGAGGAGTTCGAGAACCGCGTCAATCAGGTGATTTACGTCTCAGCGACTCCCGGACCGTATGAGTTGACCAAATCGGCGGGCGTGGTGGTGGAACAGATTATACGGCCTACCGGCTTGATCGATCCGCAAATTGAGGTACGGCCTATAAAAGGTCAAGTGGACGATTTGCTGCATGAGATTCGCTTACGCGTAGAACGGAACGAACGGGTGCTGGTGACCACGCTGACGAAGCGCATGGCGGAGGACCTGGCCGAGTATTACACGGAAGTGGGCGTCAAATGCACTTACCTGCATTCGGAAATAAGCACCCTGGACCGCATTAAGATTCTTCGCGATTTGCGCCGCGGCGGTTACGATGCCCTCATAGGAGTAAATCTACTCCGGGAAGGTTTGGATCTTCCAGAAGTATCGCTAGTGGCGATTTTGGACGCCGACAAAGAAGGATTTCTACGTTCGAGCGGATCTCTGATCCAAACCATCGGGCGGGCGGCGCGCAATGTCGACGGCCGCGCCGTTTTGTATGCGGACGTAATAACGCAAAGCATGGAACGGGCGATGCGCGAGACAGACCGCCGGCGCACCATTCAGGAGATTTACAACGAAGCGAATCACATTACGCCACAAACTATTATCAAACCGATTGATATGAGCCTGGTCGCGGTGGCCGAGGGCGATTACGTCACGGTTCCTTTAGACATGGACGACGATCCAGCGGTTGCACTGACAGCGGAGCAGAGGGATGCCCTGATCGCTGAGATGGAAACGAAAATGCGCGCCGCCGCAAAAGCGTTTGAATTCGAGAAGGCAGCGCAGTTCCGAGACCGCATGAAAGCTCTGAAAGCGAGTAGTGTCTATGAAGAAGCAACTCCCGCTCGGCTTAGTGGTGGAGGGTAATGTTACGTCTTCCGCGATCCTGCGGCTCTCAAGCGTAGCCGAGGAGCTTGGACCGATCAAGTCTACGGGACTGCAGGTAGCCCGGCGTATTTCTAATTTCTTGCACGCCGGATATGCCGTTTCCGCTTACCAGGAATTGCAGCGGGCCAAGATTATTTTATTGAAGATGCCCGACGCCGCCGTCCCTGACGCAGTGCGGGATTTATGCGGCTCGGAATTGGAGTTTCAGGATCTCTCTGTAGTATTGTGCGAAAGCTGGCTACCAACCGAGACGCTGGAGCCGCTGCGCGCGCGCGGAGCTGCGGTAGCGAGTTTGGTGGCGGCGTACACCACCGACAGCGCCTGCTTCGTGGTGGAAGGAGATCTTCTCGCAGTGCGGCAAATCCGGCGGGTGCTGGAGCGCGGGGAAGCACGGACGATTGAGTTGCGCCCCGGTGCGAAGCCGCTTTATTTTGCGGCAAAGCTAATGGCTACCGCAGTTCCTGTATCCTTTCTCCTGGTAGCGCAGAAGGCCTTACGCGACGGAGGCGTTTCCGGGAACAATCTGTCGTCCCTGTTGGAGGATATGACACGGGAGATGTTTGACTCGTTTTCAAAAGGCGCGCG
>DATHIZ010000130.1:0-6193 GCA_035316385.1 Bryobacteraceae bacterium
ACGGTAGTTAATATAGATAACGGATTCGGCGCCGGGTACGTGGCGAGTTTGATTAACCGGCTGTAGGGCGGCGAACGCCAATGGCAATGAGAGAGGCCGGCGGCCAGGGCAGAAACCGGTCAACCGGCCGCACCAGAGGAATGATAAGGTTCAGTGCCGCCAGCTGCAGTCGGCCCAACGAGCGCCGTTTCAGAATTTGTCCGTTGAGAATCCAGCCGGGATAAGTCACGCGATTGAATTCGATGATGCGGGTGACAGAGAAACCGGCAGCGGTCATTTTCCGCTCTAAGTCTGCTTTCGCATAGCGGCGAAAGTGTCCTAACGCGCGGTCGAGCGTCCCAAACGCACCGGCCCCCTGCGGAACCAGGATCACAGCGCGGCCACCCGGCTTTAGAGAAGAGTAGATGTTCGCCAATGCGAGTGCGTCATCCGGCAGGTGCTCCAACACATTCAGACAGACGACGCTTTCCATGCGGCCGCGGAACGGCTCGAAATCTGCTGGATTGCGAGGGTCGCAAATCGCGGCGTGCACTTTCGGGCGGCGCCCCATGAGACGCCGCAGCTGCTCCATGTATTCCGGGTCGCGATCGGTAACTATGTATTCCTGGCGGCCCGAACAGAGGAGCCGGGTCAAGTTTCCGATGCCGGCGCCGATCTCCAAGACACTGCTTCCTAAAAATGGCGATACGACGTCCGCGATCCAGCGGTTGAAATGCGCGGCGCCTTCCAAGGCGCGTAAGCTTCCGGCCCCTTTGTCCACATAAATGTCGTTGGACATCCAGGTTCGCAAAATAGTCCAGGACAGGGCAAGGGCGTCCGCGATTCGAATTTTCTTTCCCTCGTCGTAAGTTCTGCCGTGATAAGTGACCGGCACCTCCATCACTTGCGCACGCCGTTTGGCGAATAAGATGGGGAGTTCGGCGTCAAGACCGAATCTGTGCGAGCCTAGCGGGATGCTTTGGGCTAGCTGCGTTCGAAATGCTTTGTAGGCGCTAGCCATGTCGGTGAAATCGAGGTCGGCGGCGATATTCGTGAAAAGAGTAAAAAGCCGATTGATCCGGCTGTGCCAGAAACGCTGGACACGCCGCTCTCGCGATTCGAGATAGCGGGAGCCGATCACGAGATCCGCCTCCCCCGCGAGCAGCGGACGGAGCAGCGCGGGATAATCGGCGGGACTGTATTCCAGGTCGGCATCCTGGATGAGGCAGAACTGGCCTTGCGCGTGCGCTAGCGCCGTTTTGATGCCGCCAGACTTACCCAGGTTTTTTTCGTGGCGCAAAAGCCGGATGGGAAAATCCGGATGGGATTTTGCATAAGCTTCCACCAAGGCGTACGATCCATCGGAAGACCCGTTGTCCACGACAATCACTTCGTGGCGGATTCCGGCACCTTCGAAAAAAGCGGCGGGGACAGTGCGCACGCGATCGAGAAGCGTGGTGATGAATTCCTCCTCATTGTAGAGAGAGATCAGGATGGAGAGGGTCACGGCAGATTCCTGTAAGGTTCCAGTTTGAGGGGCCGGCGATCTGTCTGGAGCAGCCAGGGTGTTCGATCAGGGTAGTAGTTACGCAGCTTTTCGTCCTCCTCCGGCCCTAGGTCGCGCGCCCAGATGATACGGGATCGATCGATATCGGCATCATTGTGGATCCAATCGCTTACGCTGCGTCCCCGACGGTTGCGAACGAAAACCAGTTGCTTGCCGCCGGTTTGGGCTAGCTGGCTCTGGACGGAAGCCCGGTCTTCCGGATGGCCGTGATGAATGACGTCCCGGGTTTGGTAGCGGGTCATGCCGGCTATCACTTCACCCGGCGCGATGAGGTGCAGGCTGTACCAGAAAAGAAATTGCGCCACGCATAGAGAGACGACAACCTGAACGGTGCAGCGGCTGCACTTTTCCAGTCCTGTCACGGCGGCCAATAGGAAGAGACAGGCGACGCAAGCGATGGAATCGGGATGGAAGTTCGCGCCGGCCAGAAATAGCAATAGAGTCGCCAACACCCAGGCAAACCGCCACTCGCGGACGCTCCATAAAAACAGGGCCAGACCTACGTAGAGAGGGGCGTACAGGAAGAAGCGGAGAACGCGAAGGCGATCTACCAGACCGGTCTCATATTGACTCATGGTCCAATTGCCGGTGACTTGCTGGTTATATAGGAGCAAGAAGAGGATGCCGGGCAACACTACGATTGCCACCAATGGGAGGGTTTTGAGGAGCTTGCGGCGCAGATCCCTTTGGCGCAGGCTTGGCGCAAAGAACAGAGCGGCGCTTACGACCAGAAGCGCGCATTCGAAAGGGCGCGCCAGAAGTTGCAGAGCGATGCCGGCGCCCAAAAGAACAGCGTCCCGTTGACGCCACTCTGCTTGTAGCCGCGGAAGCGCACCGAAAACCAGGCATCCGGCAATGGCCGAGATCGCACCGCCCGCGTAAGAGTTCATCCAAGAGCTAAGAGGGCCGAACTGAAACACAGCTAACAAGCCGCCGAGCAGCGCCCAACCCGGCTTCGTCCAACCGCGTAACATCCAGAAGCAAGCAGCAGAAAACGCAGCGGCGGAGAGCAGGACGGCGGCCCAGGAATGGCCGAACAACGCCTGTCCGGCAGCCAGCGCGATGCCTTGACCTGGAGGAAGGACAGAACTGTAAGTAGGTTGTTGCAGAACGAAGGCGGTTTCAAAAAAACGGTGGAACGGATGTGGCGGGTTGGCAAAGCGTGCGTGCAGGATGGCGCCGGCCTGTAAAAGATAGCTAAAGTCTTTGGAAGTACTTGGCTCCGGCGTAGGATAGCGCGGCAACAGGATAAGACGAAGCATGATGGGCAGCAAGGCCAGCAGCAGCATGGACCAGCGCGTACGTGTCTCGATTTTCGAAACGTAGGGTTTCAGAAGAGGCCACAAAAGAACGCACAGTACAAGCAGCGCGGTTACCGCGAACGACACAAAATCCGCCGCACCAAAGCCGATGGGATTGCGAAGCGGCAGGAACGACCGGAAGACATGGAAGAGATACATGCGCTACCTGACATCCTGGAAGGCGGGCCCGGATGGGAGAGCGGGCTTTGGCTTCGTTTCGTAAACCGTTAGCTTGGGCGGAGTCGCGTCCGGCTCCAAGAGCCAGGTCTTGCGATCCGGGTAATAAGCTTTGAGTTTTTGGTCCTCTTGTTCACCCAGATCGCGCGCAAAAACGACCGGCGCATGGTCCATGTCCGCTGCGTTGTAAACCCATTCGTCCTGAAAGAGATGGTTTGGCCAGTAGCGAACGAACACCAGCTTTTTCCCTGGAAGGCTTGCCAGCTGCCGGTTTACGAGAATGCGCCGGCGTGGATTTTGGTGGGTGATGGAGTCCCAGGTTTCGTAGCGCAAGATGCCGAGTGGGGCGGCGGGATTCTCTGTCAAATGGAGGCCGTACCAAAGGGCGAAGCTGGCCGCGCAGGCAAACAGGATCAGCGACGCTGCTTCAAAGCCCGCCGCATTGCCGCGAATCCTCAAAGACGACAGACGTTGAAGCCCGGCAACGCTCACCAGCAAAAATAGACAGGTAACGGCGGCCATGTAGCGCGGGAAAAAGTAGGGGAAGAAGTTGGTGCCGAGCGCAAAAATTATGATCGTCAGCGCGACCCACGCAAAACGGAAGCGGCGCAGAGTGAAGACAAATGCAAATGCCGCCAGGTACAAGGGCGGCAAAAAGAAGAAGCGGTAATACCGTACGCGGTATTCGAGCCGCAGCGAAAATTTCCGGACGGATTCAGGGCCTTCGCCGTGAAAGGAGCGTTCCGCGTTGTATTCGGCGCTCTGTTCGCGTGTCAGCGCACGCTGGGGAACTGGAAGCGGTTGAAATGAGAGTGTAGTTGGAACTCCATACTGGATGCGGCTCAGCATGTATGGCAAGGTGGACCAGCTTCCAGTGACCTGCCGGTTCTGCAGCAGCGTCAATCCCGCTGCCGGCGCCACAGCAATCAGGGTCACGAATGCGGGCCGCGCTAATTTTCTCCAGTTCTTCCGTTCCGATAAAGCGGGCAGAAAGAAAAGCAAGACGCTTAACACCAGCAAGATGGATTCGAAGGGGCGCGTGAGAATCTGTAGAGCGAGGCCGGCGCCCAGGCAGACGGCGTCACGTTTGCGGCCGTAGTCGCAAATCCGGGGAAGAGCCCCGAAGGCAAGACATCCGGCGATGGCTGAAACGCCGCCGCCCCAATAACAGTTCGTCCACTCGTTTAGGGGTCCGAATTGGAAGACCGCAAGTAAGCCACCGGCGAACGCCCACGCAGGGGTCGTCCAGGCTTTCAGCATCCAATAAGAGAGCGCGCACAGGACGGCATCGCACAAGAGGACTCCCGCCCAAGGATGGCCAAAGAGCAAGCGGCCCAGCGCCAAGACCAAACCCTGGCCGATCGGGTAGATGGAACTGTAAGCCGGCTGCTGCAGCACAAAGAAAGTTTCGAAGAATTGGGGGAAAGGGTGCGGAGGATTGGCGAGCCGAAGGTGCAGCAGCGTATCGGCCATCAAAAGATGACTGAACTCGTCATAAATTTCGGGCGAAGGAGCGGGATGGTGAGGCAGGAGAGCGAGCCGCAGCACTACCGGGAACAGTGCGAGAACCAGCAGGCAAAGGCCGGTTCGCGGCGCGATTTTTCGAACAAGGCGCTCAAGCCAAGGCCGCACCTTGAAGAACAAGACGAGCAGGCCGAGCAATACGAGCACCAGCAGATCGCTCGCGTCAACAAAAGCGGGAGGATACATGAATCGAAGGAGCTAGTGTCCGGCCATGATTGTCTCGTACGGATAAACCATTTTAGACGGACATAGGTGGCGTGCCGTTTCAAATGAGGGGTATCCTGCGCGGGCTCACATTGTGTGGGCGCCAGTACCGGGAATTAGTAGATCGCGCATTCCGACCGTCAGATCGACCGCGACTTCGAAATAGCCGATCATCATTTCATCCCAGCTTTGAGCCCCAAAGCGAACCGCTTTCATCGGGTCGGGATTGTTGGGATTGCCAGGCGAATTATCGAAATGGGCCGTGCATTCTATGGTTGTACCGGCCGGCAGCTTGAGCGGATCCTGGAGGTAATAGGAAAGCTGCCAGCTGTAGCTGTAGTGTGGAACGGCAAGAAGCGCTCGCGTTTCGCCGTTGGGAAAACGAACCCGGAAATCGAACGACTTGCCGCGCAAGTGCATGTGCGGCAGGAGAGAGATCAGAGAGGATTCATGCTGAAGCGTGACGCTCGCGTCCAGGCGGTAGTCGGGATCGCCCGGTGGAATCAGAAAATGGACGTTGGCTGCGGCCAGCATCAGCACACGCTGGCGCGGCTTACCCGCCGAAAAGGTGAGGCCGATCCGGCTGCGGTCGTGACCCGCTTTCCCGTTAGTCGTGTAGTGAACCTGGAAGACAAGGTCGCTGCCGGCTTTGACGAGCTTGGCCTGACCGGGTTCCAGCAACTCGGGAAGGGCTCCGGGACCGTACCCCGCCAGGAGTTCGCCCGGCGCGCCGCCACTGTCATCTCCGCGCTTCAGAGTGAATGGAATTCCGGCGGGCTTGCTCCGCAGCCAGGGGGAACCGGGCTCTCGAACGCTGACTATGGCGTGGTGGACATGGGCGCGGTCGCCCGGACGGACTTCGGCCAAACGCACCCAGGTGTCATGGTCAAAGTGCGTGGGCACGATCGCGTATTGATAAGGTATTACGCCGGATCCGGGAACATCGAAATCGACCGGCATCTCGAAGACCCTCTCCGGTCTTCCAATGGACCAGCCGGCGACCCAATCCACGGGACGGGGAGCGTCGGCCGGGTTGCCAGCGGGCGCGCCTGCGTCGATCCACTCGGTAATGGTGCGGATGTTGGCGTCTGATAGACGGCGGTCGTTCCGAAAGCTACCCACGTGGGGGTCGGCAAACCAAGGCGGCATTCGCCGGGAGGAGACGGCCAGGCGAATTGCACTGGCCCATTTGCGCGTGCCGTCGAAATCAACCAGCGGCATGGGGCCTATTTCGCCGGCCCGGTGACAAGTTTGACAGTTTTGCTGGAGGATCGGGAGCACGTCCTTGTAGAAGACCGGACTATCGGGGTGAGGGACGGGAGCCGCGAAGCTTGTGCCTAGGGTAAGCAAGAGCAGCAAGGTGGAGCGCCCATTCACGCTTCGTTCCCTGCGACTGTAACCTCCCGGCATAAAGTGCGAGACGTAAACGCCAGCCAGTGGT
>DATHIZ010000131.1:0-6489 GCA_035316385.1 Bryobacteraceae bacterium
CCGAACAGCACATAGGGCCTGAGGTCGACATGCCGCGGCTCGATTCGCTCATCATCGGTAAAGCAGGGCGCCGTGGAAAGCGCCAGCGTCGGCTGCGCTATGTAATTCCGGGGCTGTTCCAGAATTCTGGCGCGGAAGTCATCGCGCTGCGCGGCGGAACTATGCGGACCGATCAGCATGCCGTAGCCGCCCGATTCGCCCACCGCTTTCACCACGTATTTTTCCAGATTGGCGCAGACATGTCTGCGCTCCACCTCGTTCTCCATAAGGAACGTCTCGACGTTATTCAGCACCGGCGTCTCACCCAGATAATACTTGATCATTTTGGGGACATACGCATAGATCGCCTTGTCGTCGGCGACGCCCGTTCCCAGGGCATTTGCCAGTACCACGTTTCCGGAGCGGTAAGCATTGAAGAGCCCCGGCGCGCCCAACTCGGAATCGGCGCGGAACGCCAGCGGGTCCAGAAAATCGTCGTCTACACGCCGGTAAATAACATCTACGCGCTTTAGCCCCGAGGTGGTGCGCATGTAGACCATGTTGTCGTGAACGACCAGATCACGGCCTTCCACTAGTTCAATACCCATTTGCCGCGCCAGGTAGGCATGTTCGAAGTAAGCCGAGTTATAGACGCCCGGCGTGAGAAGCACAATCGTCTGGTTAGGGCGGCCTTCGGGGGCAAGCGAGCGCAAAGTGGAGAGCAGCGCCTGACTGTAGTGTTCAATGGGGCGCACGCCGTATTTGCGGAAGAGGACTGGAAACGCCTGCTTCATCACCTTGCGGCTGGTCAGCATATAAGACACGCCGCTGGGCACGCGCAGGTTATCTTCGAGCACGACGAAACTGCCGTCCGGCAGGCGTATCAGGTCCGAGCCGCACACACTGACGTACACGTCACGCGGCACCTTAACCCCACGCATCTGCCGGCGGAAATGTTTGCAGGTATAGATCAACTCGCCGGGAATAACTCCGTCTTTGAGAATTCTCCGGTCGTTGTAAATATCTTTCAGGAAGAGATTGAGCGCGGTGATGCGCTGCGTCAATCCGCGTTCGATAATCTCCCATTCGGCGGCTGGGATGATACGCGGCAGCAAATCGTGAGGGAAAATCCGTTCTGTTCCTTCTTCGCGGCCGTAAACAGTAAATGTGATGCCCTGATTGAAGAAGGAAACGTCAGCCTCATGCTTGCACCGCCGCAATTCCTCAGTGGGTGAACTTTGCAGCTTAGCGAACAAGGCCCGGTAGTGGGACCGCGGACGGCCGCTGGACCGGAACATCTCGTCGTAGGCCGCGCCTATCTCATAGTTCGCAAGAGGGGCCAGCGTGCCTTGGTCCCCGATTATGGTTGGCGTAGCCATGGCTGGTGGAATTTTCGGTATACAAAGGCCCTTCGACGGGGAGAGGCTCCAATGTGAATAGAAAAAGTATAGCTTGTTGTCCTCTCTTAGGTTACGACTGTGTAACATTTTTTGGTTACAAGTCTCGGTTGTGGCACTCTAACGATAAGATTCTTCGCGCCGCCGGAGATGGCACGGAGGGCGCACGGTCTCGATTCGCACGACTGGAGCTTTGGCATGCTGATAAGACTCGGCTACGACATTCGATTTTTTTTTCCAGTCCGCACGCCCGTGGTGACACTGCTGCATGTGCATCCGTCGCGTGAGAAAGACTTACGGGAGCCGGACAGTTTGGTCATCGAACCGCATGTGCCGGTAGATCACTATATAGATAGCTTCGGCAATCATTGCGGGCGTTTCGTGGCCCCGGCAGGGTATTTAAGGCTGTTCAGTGCAAGTCTGATCGAAGATCCGCGAACACCGGACCCCATCAATCTGAGTGCGCGGGAAGTTCCGGTGGAAGAGCTGCCCACCGACACTCTGCGGTTCTTGCTGGCCAGCCGCTACTGCGAGAGCGATGTGCTTTCCAACACCGCGGCACAACTCTTTGGTCACGTACCGCGTGGCTGGGAGCGGGTGCAAACGATCGTGGACTGGGCGCATAACAAAATCACGTTCGATTACAACTCTGCCCGACCGACCAAGACCGCGGTCGAGGTGATGAACGAAGGCCGGGGCGTCTGCCGCGATTTCCAACACCTGGCAATTACCATGTGCCGCTGCCTGAACATACCCGCTCGCTATGCGACGGGGTATATGGGTGATATCGATTGGGTAGTTCCGCCGGCGCCGATGGATTTCAGCGCCTGGTTCGAAGCGTATTTGGAGGACCGCTGGTGGACCTTCGACGCGCGCAACAATAAGCCGCGCGTGGGGCGCGTCCTGATGGCGACAGGACGGGATGCGGCCGACGTGGCGCTGACTACCTCCTTCGGCCAGGCGGATTTGATGCAGTTTACGGTTGTCAGCGACGAGGTGCTGCAGCCGCCATCCGTGTTCAATTCATCGGCAGCGGCTTTTTGAGGATTTCCTGCACGGCAGCCGGTAGTTTGTCAGCGCCGGCGAGCAGGAAACTAATCTGCCACATTTCTTTGTCAGAAAGAGAAGCTGAGTACGAGGGCATGCCAGTCAACCGGATGCCATGCGCAACCTTCCAGTAAGTCTCGCCGGCCGGATCATCAGTAACGCCCTTGCCGCGCAGGAGTTCTGGCGGCTTGGGATACATCCCCTGGGCGACGGCGGATTTGGCCTGACCGGGTAATCCGTGGCATACCGCACAGTGCTCGCGATAGAGCTGCGCGCCGTTTTGCAGATCGGCTTCCGCGGGCTGAAATGGGGGGGTCTTGGGCGCGTCTTTATCTATGCGGACATGCAGCGCCAGGTGAGCGAGCGTCATCTCGAACGGAATCGGTGTGGCGGCCGTGGCAACTGGCGCATAGCCTAACTTGAAATAACCATAGACAGCGGCGCCGCCGAGGAGGAGTGCAAGGATGAATCCGGAGAGAAATTTCATAGGTTTGTGGATGGATCCTCCTCATCATACGAGGCGGTGTTTGCGATTCGTGGGGCTCTTCGCATTGCTGACGGCGGGCATTCTTTCCGCCCGGAAACGCGGTGAGGAGCCGGATGTGAAGACCATTATCCAGAGATCCGTAGCAGCCAGTGAAAAGGATTTTCAAGCTGCGCCACAATATAACTACAAAGAGCGTGACCGGACCGGTTCAGAAACGAAAACCAATGCCGTGACGATACTAGAAGGTTCACCTTATGAGCGTCTCATTGCAATCAACGGCGAGGATCTACCAGCGGCACAGGCAGCCGAGGAGTTAAAAAAGCAACAGCACGCCGAAGCCGAACGGCGCGCGGAATCGAGCGACCAGCGGAAACGCAGAATCGCGAAATACGAACGGGAACGGGCGCGCGACCATGAGATGATGTCGCAGTTATCCGAAGCATTTGACTTCAAGCTTGCCGGCAAAGGGAAAGTGCGGGGCTTCAACGTCTGGAACTTGAAAGCAACGCCCCGCCCCGGATACCGCCCCCCCAACATGCAGAGCCAAGTATTGCGGGGCATGCAGGGCGAGTTGTGGATCGACTGCGCAAGCTATCGCTGGGTGAAGGTGTCGGCCAACGTGATTCGCCCGGTGTCGATTGTAGGGTTTCTGGCCCGGGTCGAGCCGGGGACGCAATTCGAAGTTGAAAAATCACCGGTGGATAAAGATATTTGGCAGGTCACGCACTTCGTTATGAAATCGCGAGCGAAAGTGCTGTTTCTAGTTAGGCGGAACGCGTCGGAAGACGTTAGCTTCTATGATTTTGAGAGAGTGCAATCTAAATGATGAGTAAAGACAGCTGAATGAAAATCGGAATCATCGGACTGGGATTTATGGGGGCGACACATCTGAACGGCTTTGCAACGCTGCCGGATGTGAGCGTGGCCGCGGTGTGCACGAATAATCCACGCGCACTAGCCGGCGACCTGAGCCAGACGGGAGGAAATCGAGCGGGTGCGGCCCGCGTATACGATTTTTCGGGAGTGAAGAAATATACACGCTGGCAGGACTTGCTAGCCGATGCGGATTTGGATGCGGTGGATATCTGCCTGCCGACGGATTTACATCCGGAAGTGACGATCGCCGCGCTGCGGGCAGGTAAGCACGTGTTAGTGGAAAAGCCTATGGCGCTTACCCTCGACGCCTGCGAACAGATGATGGCGGTGGCGGCCGAGCAAAGGCGGATCTTCATGGTTGGGCAAGTATTGCGGTTCTGGCCCGAGTACGTATACCTGCGAGAGTTCACCAAAAGCAAGGCGCACGGGGCAATCCGGTCGGCAACCTTCATCCGGCAGGGCGCCCTGCCGGAGTGGAGCAACTGGCTGCCGGCGGATGCCCGCAGTGGCGGGGCGGTATTGGACCTACTGATTCACGATATCGATCAGGCGCTGCTGCTATTCGGCATGCCGGAACGAGTGGCGGCAAAGAAGCTAGGCGATGGAGACACACTCACGGCGACTCTGATCTATCCCGGTGGACCGGAAGTGCGGATCCAGGGCGGCTGGTTTGCGCCCGGGACTCCGTTTAGCATGACGTTTCAGGTAAGGGCAGAGCGCGCGGAGCTGGAATTTACCCAAGCGGGGTTGACGTTGAGCGACGGGACGGGAAGCCGTACCCAAGTGGCGCCGGAAGGTAGCGATGGATACGAAGCGCAACTTCGATATTTCGTCCAGTGCTGCAAAAGCGGCGAACAGCCGGAGCAGTGCATGCCGCGCGAATCGGCGCAGGCGGTAAAGATAGCGTTGTTGCTGAAGCAATCGCGCGCGATGGGAGGAGAGCAAATTTCGTGCTTGGTCTAGAAGATTTGGAAATCGGGTTGTTGTTTTGGGCGGGAACAGACGCGCGCAAAACCCTGGAGCATGCGAAGAGCTTCGGCGTGCGCGCCGGGCAAATGGGTTTTTCGGGAGAGCTGCCGCTGGATGGCGCTGGGGAACGCTGGGATGAGGCGTTGACGGCGGAACGGTTTACAGTGGTGTCGGCAGTTTGCAGCTACCTGGGCGAGAAGTATGACGACGTTCCCACGGTGCTGGACACGGTGGGATTGGTTCCCAAGAAAACCAGGGCGGAACGGGTTGCCCGGACGAAGGCGGTTTCCGACGCGGCGCGCACTATCGGCATTGAGCGGATAGCCTGCCACATCGGCTTCGTGCCGGAAGACGCGAATGACCCGCTTTATGCGGAAGTCCGGGACGTGACGCGCGAGATCTGCGACTACTGCGGGAAGAATGGCCAGGCATTCGCGCTTGAAACCGGACAAGAGCCGGCAAAGGTGCTGTTGCGGTTCATCGAGGATGTGCAGCGGCCGAATTTGAACATCAATTTCGATCCGGCGAATATGATTTTGTACGGGACGGGCGATCCGCTTGAGGCGTTGGACGTCCTGGCGGCACACGTGACGACGGTCCATTGTAAGGACGGTGACTGGCCAGACAGGGACAAGCCCGAGGCGCTGGGCATAGAGCGGGCACTAGGCGAAGGCAGCGTCGACATGGACCGGTACATTCACAAGCTAAAGGAAATCGGGTACCGCGGCGTTTTAACGATTGAGCGCGAGGAACTGGATGTCGAGAAACGCGAAAAGGATATCCGGAAGGCCGTGAAGTTGTTAAAAAAGATCACAGGCCGATAGGCGAAGAAACGGCGCATTTTGCGAAACGGACAAAATTGCTACAGCGCCGGATCGCTGGTGCCGGGCAGGCCGTTCTCGATGTGACCGGCCAGGCGGCGCAGGTACTCCGGCTCCAAATCGTGCGTTATGGAAACGTCGTACCAGCGCTGGCTGGCCGCCAGGTCGAATGAATCCTCCTGGCGGCCAGCAGCGGCAATTTGATAGTGCCGGGGCGGATTGCCATAAGCGTTGTCTCGAACGGTCACGCGGCAGGCGGCGGGGCTGGAATTGAGCACGGAGATATGAAGGCGTGCGTTCCGGCCATCGTAATGGCTGCTAATAGAGAGCGTGCCTGTTTGTGAGTGGGCGGCGCCCGTGCACTCGCGCAGAAAACCGTTGGGCGCGTAAACCGACAGGCTGTATTGACTGTGGACACCGGCGATCCGGGTCAGATGCCAGAAAACCGATAGCTCTTTACGCGACTCGACGGTATAGATGCGCGGAGCAGCGTCAATCAATGGCGTGAAGACGTGGAATACCGCGCCGGCGTCACCGGAATTGGTGAAATCGATCCAGAGCCGATCCCGCGAAGGTTCGATGCGTGCGTGCGCGTGGAGCTCATAGGGAATGGCGCGCGCGGGACGGGTTCCGGGTTCCTGCAGCGGCTGCTTCATCACGACTGGGACGGAAGGCTCGGGCAGAGTGCTGCACGCCCGATCTGTTTCCTCTCTATAGCGGCTGGTATCGGGCAGGGGGGGCAATGACTCGCTCGGCTTCGAAAAGTCGATGGCGGAGGTGAGATCGCCACAGACAGAGCGCCGCCATTTCGTAATATTTGTCTCGCGCACGGGCTCACCGAAGCGTGCTTCGAGGAAACGCAGAACGGACGTATGGTCGAACACCTGCGAACAAACCCAGCCACCCCGGGTCC
>DATHIZ010000132.1:0-11193 GCA_035316385.1 Bryobacteraceae bacterium
CGACTCTCGCGATGCGCGCCGGAGATTTCTCCGCCTCTGGAATTCCTCCCATCTACGATCCCACTACCCGCGTGTACACCACCAGCACCACCGGAACCGCCACGCAATTTCCCGGAAACCGCATCCCCACAAGCCGCATCAACCCCGCGGCGCTGACGCTCATGAGTTACTATCCGGCTCCCACCGTGCCCGGCAATAGTATAGTTCGCAACTACGTTCGCCAGGCCGTCTCACCTACTGATTCGGACCAGTTTAATCAACGCTTCGATTACATCCAAAACGCCAGCTCGAGCTGGTTTGGACGGTTCAGTTGGGGCAACGATTTAAGCGTTCCGGCGACCACCTTCCTCACCGACACGTCCCATGCGGCCACTACGGTCCGGCAGGGAGTGCTGGCCAACACACACATCATCAGCGCATCCGTCGTCAATGAAGCACGCTTTGCCTGGAATCAGTTCAATAACGATCTGGCCGGATTTTACGCGAACACGACCAACGTGCAGGCGACTCTCGGCATTGAGGGATTGTTCGCGGCGAGTCCCCTTGCTTATGGGCTCCCGCAAGTCGCTATCGGCGGCGGACTCAGCAGCTACGGCGGAGTGACTCCCTGGATCACGCGGAACAACACGTTTCAAGGGCTTGACGGTGTGTCCATCATCAAAGGCAGCCATTCCATCAAAATTGGTATCGAAATCCGCCGCGACCGTTACAACCAGAACGGCAACCAGAAAGCCACCGGCGAGTTCGATTTTGATGGGCAGTCCACCAACAACCCCGCCTCCCCAGGCTCCAGCGGGTACAATTTTGCGGATTTCATCGTCGGCGCGCCCTCGCAAGCCTACCGCGTGGTAGCTCTCGCCAATGGCATGCTTCGCCGGACTTCCTACGCCGGCTACGTGCAGGACGACTGGAAAATCACCCCGAACCTGACTCTGAATCTCGGCTTGCGCTACGAAAACCCGCGCCCCTGGCACGATAAGTACCGCTCCATCATCAATGCCCAGGTATTCACCTCAGGCGTAGCCATCGGCCAGAATGGCGTCGCCAGCGTCATCCCAAACTCGCAGTCTCCCATCCTCACCAGGCCGGGCGCCGGCGATTTCTACGACGGCTTGAACTTCCGTTACGCAACCGGGCAGCCGGTGCAGGCAGGAGATCAATTTATGGGCCGCAGCTTAGTCAATCCCTACAACAAGAATTTCGGGCCCAGAATCGGACTGGCCTACAGCCCCGGAACACATTGGAGCTTCCGCGCCGGCTTCGGCATATTCTACGTGCAAGACATAGGTAACGCCGTTTTCGATATGTCCCGCAACCTCGCCGGCCGCGATGGCAATGTCATCGCCGCGAACGCGCGCATCCAGGACCTGCAATCTCCCTGGGCTTCCGAGCAGGCCAGCCCCCTCTGTCCGGGATGGAGTGGCACCTGTCTTAACGCGCCACAGATTTTAGCCAACTACCAGGGCAATAGCGCGGCTTATGTGGAGCAATACATGGTGAATATCCAGCGTGAACTTTCGAAGAACATTGTCTTGGAAGCTGGCTATCTCGGCAACCAGGGGCATCACTTGAATCGCTTCGTCATAATCAACCAAGCCGTGCCCAAAACGGGCCCGGCCGACAACACCAGCACCACCCAGAGGCGCCCTTTCCCGTCCTTCGGCCCCATTCAGGAGGTAGCCGGTGTGGTGAACTCGACCTACAACGCCGGGGACGTAAAACTAACCCAACGCTTTTCCCATGGACTTACTTACATCGTTGGCTTTACCTGGTCCAGAGCGATCGACAACGGCAGCGCGCTTCGCACCAATTCCGGTGATACGTTGTGGCCTACCAATAGCTATAACCTGCGCGCCGAACGAGGCCCTTCGCAATTCAACCAGCCGCACCGCTTTATCGCGTCCTATGTCTACGAACTTCCGTTTGGCCCTAACAAGCCTTTCGTAAACCACGGGTTTGTGAGCCATATCGTGGGCGGATGGCAGGTGGGAGGAATCCTCACGCTCGCCGACGGCACCTCTTACAACGTCACGCAGCTCGGCGATACAGCCGGCTTGGGAACTCTGGGCAATCAACCGGACGCTACCGGCATCAGCCCGATTCCAACTAACCGCTCCGCGCAGCAGTTTTGGAACATTGCCGCCATAAACGTCAGCAATCCGGCGCTCAGTTACAGGCCGGGAAACATGGGGCGAAACACCCTCTCTACGCCTGGAACCACAAATTTCGATGCCTCGTTGACGAGGAATATCAGGCTCTGGGAGAGTCACTCGATGCTGTTCCGTTTCGAGGCGTTTAATTCACTAAACCACCCCAATTGGAATACACCATCGGCCGACGCGCGCAACCCATCCACGTTCGGTGTCGTCACCACGGCGAAACCGATGCGGCAACTCCAATTCGCAATAAAGTATTCTTTTTGACCGGGCTGGAGAGTCCGGTCAGCATGGGATTCTGGAAGACATGCGATTGCTCCAGCTGTCCCTTTTATTCGCAGCTACCGTCCTGCGCGCGAGCGAGGCTTATCCGCCCGCGCGTTTCACTGATCCGCAACGGATAACGAAACTCGAATCCGCTCTCCCGCAAATGGACCAGGTTTTCACTCGTTTCGCCGCCGAAAAGAAGATTCCCGGAATGGTGTGGGGTGTCGTCATCGACGGACGCCTCGCCCACGTCGCATCGGCGGGCGTTCGGGACCGTGCCGCTCAAGCACCCGTCAACACCAGCACGGTTTTTCGCATTGCCTCCATGACGAAGAGCTTCACAGCCCTCGCCATCCTGAAACTGCGCGATGACGGCAAACTCTCGCTCGACGATCCCATCTCGAAATGGATTCCCGAGTTCGCGCGCATGCCGCTGCCCACGCGCGATACCGCGCCGCTGGTGATTCGGGAACTGCTCAGCCACAGCGCGGGCTTTCCGGAAGACAATCCGTGGGGTGATCAGCAACTGGCTGCCTCCGACGCCGACGTTACAAAATGGTTGAATCTCGGCATTCCGTTTTCTACGCCGCCCGACACGCGCTACGAATATTCGAACTATGCCTTCGGACTACTCGGCCGGGTCATCGCCAGTGCCTCCGAAATGCCATACGACAAGTACGTCCAAAGCCAGATCCTCGATAAACTCCGCATGGACGGCTCTACCTTCGAGTTTTCATCGGTGCCGGCCGCCAGTCGAGCAGTGGGCTATCGCCTGCAGCCGGACGGTACTTATTTAGAGGAAGCCCCGCTCCCGCACGGCGCATTCGGATCCATGGGCGGCCTTCTGACAACCGCGGGCGATCTGGGCAAATACGTCGCCTTCCAGCTTTCGGCCTGGCCTCCGCGCGACGACGCGGAAGCGGGTCCTGTGCGCCGGGCCTCGGTTCGCGAGATGAATCATGTATGGCGTCCCGCGAACCTGACCGTACGGCGTGACGGCGCCGCGGTTCAGGCCACCGCGAGCGGCTACGGCTTCGGTCTGCGCATCAGCAGCGATTGCCGTTTCGAGCAAATCGTGGGACACGGCGGAGGCCTGCCCGGATTCGGCTCGTATATGTTATGGCTGCCCGACTACGGTGTTGGCCTGTTTGCTATGGCCAATTTGACGTATGCCGGACCGGCTGACCCGATCAACCAGGCCCTCGACTTGTTTCTCAAAACCGGCGGCCTTCAGAAACGCGAACTGCCCGCAGCCCCGATTCTCACGCAAGCGCGCGATCATATTTTTCATCTGTGGAAAGCCTGGGACGACTCGGAAGCAAAGCAAATCGCCGCCATGAACTTGTTCCTCGACGCACCCGTGGCCCAAAGGCGCGAAGAGATCCGCCGGCTGAAGCAAGAGGTGGGAGAGTGCAGCACCGCGAGTCCGGTAATGGCGGAGAACTGGCTGCGCGGCCAGTTCAACATGACCTGCCAAAAGGCAACCGTAGGCGTGTTCTTCACCATGGCTCCCACACAGCCTCCCGCCGTGCAGCACCTCGTGTTCCGAAAACTAACGGGGGAAGACGTGCGCCTCAGCGCTCCCACGGGCGCGCCAGCAGGAGTCTCATGTCCCGAATAGCGCCCAGCTTTCTACTGAGTACTTGTCAAACTGCGCAGGGCAAAGTGGGCGATGCTTTTGAGTGCCTTTGTATCCGCACCCGCTTTCGCAGCCACTTTCAAACCCGCAAGTGTTGCCTGAAGAAACTGTGCCGCAGTGGCTTCCTCCACCGTCTTGCTGATCTCCTTTTTGGCTTTAGCCTGACGTACAGCCTGTTCCAGAGCGGCGCTCAGCCGGACGCTCTCTGCGTTTCCTAGAGCTGTGACCTCCGGGTCCGATCGGCCGAACTCACAGACTGCATTGATACCCATGCAGCCGGTGATCCCATCCCGCTCGGTCCTTGTAGCGAAGGCGACAAGCATCTTCTCAATTCCAGCAAGCGGAGAGGAGGATTTCTCCAGATGGCTGATCTGCTCGCTAACGCTGTCGGCAGCGTAGCGCCGGAACGCCTCCAGGTAAAGCTGCCGCTTGTCGCCATAGGTGTCATACATACTTTGACGGCTGATCTTCATCGCGTGCATCAGTTCGTCAGTCGAAGCCGCCGCATAGCCTTTCTCACAAAAAACTCCAATCGCCTTTTGCAGAGCTTCGTCGCGATCGAATTCCTTCGGTCTGGCCATGAGCGATCCATCCCCTCGTTCTGGGACTAGTTTATCGGCGAAAGCTTACGCGATGTAGCCGCCGTCGATGGTCAGACTCGCACCCGTAACAAAAGCGGCTTCCGGGCTCGCCAGATAGGCGACCAGACCGGCAATCTCATCCTCTGTTCCGAACCTTTTGACCGGAAGCAGGCTCTTGATGATCTCGGCATGCGGCCCATCCAATGGATTCAAATCGGTGATAGTCGGTCCGGGCTGCACGTTGTTCACAGTGATGCCGCGCGCAGCCAGATCCACGGCCACGCCGCGCACCAGTCCGGAAACGGCCGATTTGGTCATGGAATAAATACTTGCTCCCGGAAAAGCGGTTCGCTGCGCGACCACGCTTCCAATCGTCACAATGCGCCCGCCGTCGCCCATGTGGCGTGCCGCCGCTTGTATGCCGACAAAGACCGAACGCACGTTCACCGCCATCATTTTGTCCAGGTCTTCCAGCGAAACCTGATCGACTGTACCCCGTAACAGGATGCCCGCGTTGTTAACAAATACATCGAGCCGCCCCAGCGTTTCCACGGTCTGGTTCACGGCGCCTTGCACCGCCGCGGCGTCGGCGCTATCCGCGTGAATCGCCAGCACTCTTGCGCCTGTCGATTCGAAGGACTGCGCCAACTTCTGCGCCTTCTCGTGCGAAGCTGCATAGGTGAACGCGACAGCAGCACCCTCTTTCGCAAGCCGCTTCACGATCCCCGCCCCAATACCTCGCGAACCGCCCGTGACCAACGCCACTTTGCCCGAAAGCGTTCCTGAACTAAGACTCATCATCTCTCCTTGTAAAGCGCTACACGGTTATGGATAATACAATCTAGAATAAGGATGCAGTTTTTTTGGGCGAATATGCTTCTAGATATCTGAGCGAAGTGGCAAAGTTTTCCCATGCGCACGGAGGCGCGAACCAAACCAGACCGACGGTGGATAGAGCACAAGCAAGCTGATCCCGAACCAGTGCGGAACAGTATTCCATAGTGCGACTTGAGCGGCGATGCCAATAAGTTCACCAGCGACGATGAGCGCTAAACTAGCGGTCCTGCACCGTGTGCGCGCAATCGCACAACAGAGGTAGCCGCCTATAGCGGAATAGAGAGAATCGCTGATAAGGCTCAGAACGAAGTAATAGACCGGAGGCATCGTCATCGACTTGAAGCCTGGAATGGCCGCCGCAAAGGCCTGGTCGGTTGCCCACACCAACACGCCGATCGAGCAGTAGCCGGTAACGACAGCAGCAATCACGCGTCCCATACTTTCCCCGCGGCGATTATATCGTTCTTGACCCCGGCATCCCGACACCGGGTATAAAGAAGGGAAGGAAGGCTCTATGTCGAACTCAAAACTTCCCGAGCGTCCTTGGCTTGAATATCTTGTCGCCTTCTTCGATGCCTGCGCCAAGGGCGATGTCAAGCGCTTGCACGGCTTGCTCGCGAACGACCCAAGCTTGGTTCGCGTAAGCAACCCGGAGGCGCGCTATCAGGGCTGGACGGGACTGCACGCCGCGGCGAAGGGCGGTCACGTGGACGCCGTGCGGTTGCTGCTTGAGCACGGCGCGGATCCGAACGCACGCGAGGCCGGAGATAACGCCTACGCGTTGCATTGGACTGCCGCTCAGGGACACCTGGAGACTGTGCGCGCTCTGCTCGATGCAGGCGGCGACGTCCACGGCTCCGGCGATATGCACGAACTCGACGTCATCGGCTGGGCGGCCTTCTTCCACCCACCGGGCGGCATCCCATGGAACCTGGTCTCGCTACTCCTCGAGCGCGGCGCGCGCCACCACATCTTCTCGGCGATCTGTGCCGGAGACCTGCACCTGATTCGAACGCTGGTGGAACAGAATCCGCAAGCGCTCGATCGCCGTATGTCGCGCTTTGAACAAGGGCAGACGCCGCTGCATTTCGCCGTGAGCCGGAGCCGCCACGACATTCTCGATCTCCTGATCGAGCTGGGCGCGGACCTGGAGGCGGAAGATACGAGCGGTCAAACTGCGCTCGCGGTTGCGATGCTGCGCGGTGATAGAAAGGCTAGCAGCCGTTTGCACGCTGCCGGAGCGAAGCAGCCCGATACCGTCATGCCCTCAAGCTTCGGGGCAAGCATGGTGAGCATAGCCGGCTCCATCAAGAAAGGTGTTCCGATGATCAATGTGCCGGACATCGCTCGAACCCTCGACTGGTACGCCTCTATCGGGTTCAAAGAAATTGCGCGATACGAGGATGGCGGCCTGGCGAACTTCGGCATGCTGTCATTCGGAAAAGCCGAGCTCATGCTGAATAGGCAAGGAAACCCGGGCCCGCACGATGTGAGCCTATGGTTCTATACGGACCAGGTCGACAGCCTCTACCATCTCCTCAAGTCCCGACAGCTCGAAGCCGCGCAAGCTGCGCTTGCTGGTGAACCGGGCGCTCACGAAGGGATCGAGTTTGAGCAGGATATTTTATCGGGCAGATGCGAGCAGAAGCCGATGCCAACGTAGAAAGGCCCCTCGATGTGCAGGTTGATGGGTGGACCGAACTGATGCATCGGTTCGCCCTCGACGCTGACAAAAAGCGCGAAAGAATCGCCGTGCTTTTCGATGCCGATGCGCTTGGCCAGGACGCCCGCGTCCCCCGATGCGATACTCCATGTCCTTCACGCGGACACCCTTCTCCGCGCGCTGCGCCAGGTGGATCATGCCGAGACCGTGCACGGTGGTAAGAGCCTCCTTGGAATCATCCTCGAGGTCCTGGCGAATGATAAGGACTGCCTTGCGGACACCGTAGCCATTCGGGTCCGGGTACATGATGTCAGCCGCGAGAGAAACGTCGCCGGACATCTTCTTCCAGAGAGAACGGAACTCGTCGCGCGTGTACCAGACGTTGTAGCCGGCAGAGTTCATGGTGTACTGCTTCGTGCTGGCTTCGTAACTGGCGCTCCCCGGCGCCACCGCGCTCCCAATATCAGACTGGCCCTCAAACAAGCAGATCGGCGTATCGAAATTCTTGCTGGGCCGGTGAAAGTCCGCCGGCGCCGCTACCTGGACATGCGAGGCGGAGCCCGGCTGCCGGCAGGCAAGTTCCCTAGTGACGCGAACGATACGGATGCCCATAGTAAAGATCCATTGATCGAGACCTCGATAGGCGGAGCAACTCGACTCTTCTCCTTAGGAACGAACGCTCTTGAACAGTACAGAGATGCCACATAGACGCGTATTGCTGAATGCTGCTTGCTTGAGCCGAGTGTAGTTGTAGAGTAATACGGATGTTGCTTACTCCTGCTGTTGAGGCTGATTACCCTGCGATCGTAGACCTGGTAAACCTGGCCTTTCGAGGCGCCGGTCCTTCAGCGAGTTGGAATATTGAGACGGGTATTATCGAAGGGCAGCGTCTGAATGAATCTCTTCTCAGAGAAGATTTGGCCGCAAACCCCGGCGCTCACTTGCTGACGCATCGACACGCTGTTAACCGAACGCTATTGGGAACAGTCTGGTTGTATCCGGGAAAAAGCGTCTGGTATCTCGGGCTACTGACTGTCAGGCCCGATCTGCAAAATAGACAACTAGGTCGCGCTCTGTTAGCCGCTGCGGAAGGCTTTGCCAAAGAACGCGGCGCTCACTGCATTCGTATGACCGTGGTAAATGCCAGGGACACCCTGATCGCCTGGTACCAACGGAGGGGGTACACGCTAACGGGTGAAACGAAACCCTTTCCATACGGTGACGAGCGCTTCGGCAGACCACTCCGGGATGATTTGCACTTTGTGGTGCTTGAAAAAGACCTTTGACCACAACGAACGCGGCCGAAACGCGAGTTGCCGCTGCCCTCATGCTTCGTTCAGGCGCAGCGACAAGCATTTCGCCGCGCCACCCGCGCGGATGAACTCGGTCAACACGGTCGTAATCACTTCAAACCCGTACTCGTTCAGCCGCGCTACTAATTCCCGCGAAGCGTGATTTAGGATGACTGACTTTCCGATGTTCACCGTGTTACAAGCAAAGTTGAGAGCGTCCTCGCAAGAGAGCGCCAGACGGCGGTTCCACGGCACGCGCGCCTCAATCGCGGAATTACCCGCCTCGTCAAACGCCGGCGGGTAGTACAGCAGATAGCCGCCCTCCAGCGGACAGAAGCACGTATCAAGGTGGTAAAACCTCGCGTCTTGAAGCCTCAGCGGCTGCACCTCGACGTCAACAAACTGTTCCAGGTACGTTTTAGCTGCTATATCCGACCGCATCCCATGCCCAAACCACAGCAGTGCCTGGTTCCGATCGAACAAAGCATCACCTGCGCCCTCAAACGGCACGTCCGCGGGAAGCGTACGAATGGCAAAGCCGTCCGCCCTGAGCCATTTCGCAAAATGCGGTGACTCCGGTTGTCGTTCCGGACACCGGAAGTTGCTCAGAATCGCAGTCTCATGGTAGATCAATGCCGCATTGGCTGTGAAAACTAGGTCCGGAAGACCCGCCACCGCAGCCAGAGAAGTAACTTCGGCACGCTCGCTGAGTAGTGCATGTAACCGGGACCACTGCCAATCCGCAACCTTCGCGTCCGTCGCATGAAGCTGGCTCTCCATCCAGGGATTGATTATGTATTCCACCCCAAAATGCAGCGGGGGACACATCAAAAAGCGCGAGTGGCTCATCTGTTCTCTTCGGTTCTTCCCCAATTCGCCATTAGTTTAGTAGCGGACGTCCGTCCCAGCCACAGGATCGAACGACAGTGGAATACCTCGCGCAACCCTTTCATCTCGCAGGGATGTCTAATTATAATGCGGTACCGGTTTCCGCCACTCCGGCATGATAAGCCCGTCAATCCATCGAAATCGGCCGAAATCGGCGGAGTCGTCCGCCACCGTGAAAGGCACCACCAGCCACGGCCATCACAACGCATTTTTGCCGCATGCTATCCTTAAACCAGATACCGAAGACCAAACCCGCCGCGCGGCCCTCCAAGCCGACGCGGCTTTTTTATGGTGCGAAGCAGATTGGCTTCGTTCTGCAAAAACGCCACATAGCCGCGCGGAAAACACCCTTACTTACTCGAAACCACCGTCCCGGCATCCGGATCGAGCAGCAATTGCCGGCCCTCGCGTGGCGCATTCGTAAAATCAAATAGCCCGTCGAGCGATCCCGCCAGCCCGTCAAACGATTGATCGCCCAGACGCCCCAGGTTCCAGTTATCCTCGATGAAACGCGTAACCGACGTGGTATCCGTCAGCGCATGGTCGACGTAGTTCTGCTTCGCGTAGGGCTGATAGCCACCAACGGCAGCCGTGTGCCATACCCGCAGCGGTCCAGGTAAGCCCCCGCTTGTGGCACGCCGCAGTTGCCCACTCCCGCCACCACATCGTTCGCCGTGTCATTCGATTGGTTCACGATCGGAGGCATCACGTGGTCGTACCAGCCATCCGAATCGTCATAGGTAATAAAAGATGGCCATCTGGTTCCAGAACGGCGTCTTCTGCAGTTGGTTGATCGTGTTGACCAGAAACCCCTGTTCCGCAAGCGGGCTGGAATCCGCGGGATGGCCGGTCTGCGGCTTCGAAGCCTTCAGAAAAACAACTTGCGGCATGTTGCCCACATTCACCGCGTTCCAGAAATCCGTCATTGAGTAGTTATGGTTGGCTTGGTCGGCCGGCGTGCCAATCGCCGCCACCGAACTCGGTGGAAAATGGTGCGGATTCGACGTGCTCTCGTAATATATGAACGGATCGTAGCGTAGCGGCTCAGCATTACGGAAGAATGAACACTTCGATACAAACCGGTTCGAAGGAAAGCAAGCTCCCGGAAGGAGCCGCTTTACCTGTTACGATGAACTTTGGCCTGTCCTGCTCATGCTGTTACGAACGCCCACCGGAATTCTCACTGAAATAGTCCTGCAAAAACAGCAAGAAGTGTCCGTGTTGCGTTCACGCGCGGTCGTGTTGGAACAACAAGCGCGAGAGCGAAAGCCGAATGTGCGCCCCTTTGCCGCCGCGCTGCGGCATAAACACCCCGCCATCATTGCGGAAATCAAGAAAGCATCCCCCAGCAAGGGTCTCCTGCAGCCCGATTTTCATCCCGCCCGCACCGCGCTGGCCTACCAGCAAGGGGGTGCCGCCTGCCTTTCCGTCCTCACGGATCAGCCCTATTTTCAAGGCTCGCTGCGTGATCTCGAGGCTGCGCGGGCCGTCGTTTCGTTGCCTGTTCTGCGTAAGGATTTCATCGTCGACCGTGTACAGGTATTCGAAGCCGCTGCCCATGGAGCAGACGCCATCCTCCTGATTACCGCCGTCCTGGATGTGCCGGAGTTGATCGAGCTTCGCGAGTTGGCGTCCTCCCTGGGACTCGCGTCCCTAGTCGAAGTACATGATCGCGACGAACTCACCAGGGCGCTGGATGCTGGAGCCGAGATCATCGGCGTCAACAATCGCAACCTCAATACCTTTGAGGTCTCGCTCGATACCTCCATCCGCCTCAGCCTGCTTATGCCGGCAAGCGTCACGCGCGTTAGCGAAAGCGGCATCTCCAGCCGTGCCGATATCGACGAATTGTCCGCCGCTGGATTCCACG